>JAJRPK010000411.1 GCA_024280785.1 Gammaproteobacteria bacterium | reverse complement strand
TGTCCCCGCATCGTCCGCGGCACCAATGATGCTCGGGAAGTTGAGCAGCGTGTAAGGGAAGTCCGCGTTCACCCATGCGGACACCGTAATGAACTCGCCATCAAACTTCGCCCCCACATCGATGTAGCCATTGATGCCATCGAAGAGGTAAGCCTGACCCAGCGCGCCCGTCTGATTGTTGGTCGCACCAAACACTGTTCCGTCATTGGGGCCCACCGAATCGATTGCGTCACCCGGGCTTGTCTCGTCAAGCTTCCAGTGGCTGGAGAGGCCGAGAATTGGAACAAGTGTAATCGTCGGGTTATAAGAACAGCCACTGGGAGTCACCAGGCAGTTCACGCCAGCGGCCGGCCCAACACTTAGGTCAGGTAATGAGGTAATTGTTGCAGTAGAAGCAAAATCCAACCGAAAACAATTGGGAAAGCTCAGATACGAGACGGCTACAACTTCTGAGTTTGTCGGCAACGTGTTGATGGCATTTATTAGATTCAGCGCAACCAAGTCACTCGCCGAGGTTATTGGCGCAGGCGTCACATTGATTTCATTGCGTGTCAACGAACCGGAAAACGACCAAGCATAATCGGCACCGGTGCTGCTACCACTTATGCAGTAGGCACTACCTGCCGCTAAAACAGAGGGAGCTCCGTAAGCAAACGACGTAGTTTCTACGGTTCTTCCTAACACATTGGGTGGATTGGTAGCCACCAGATATTCGCGGTCTCGATAATGTTCTACAGTGACATCACTCACCGCAAATGAGCCGGTGTTTAGCACGCCAGTATAGCCAATGGTGAATTTTCCACCTTCAACGCGGTTAAGATGCGCATACATATCCACACCCACATCATTCTGACTATTCGGAAACGCTGCGGGGTCGGTGCTAACATAGATAGGCGGGTTAGTTGAAAGCGAAAAACCTGGGTCATTCATAGGCACTCGTACAGCGGCGGATACAGAAACTACGGGCGTTGCAAATCCCGCTGGAAATCCTCCCCAGATGTGCCCGCAGCCGTTTGCGCCAGGGGCCAGAACGCTAGGCTGAGGGGTGCCACACTGATAACCACCAAGGCCAGCGATCTCTGCAAAACCGGCCTGATTCGTGGTTGCTGGGCAGTCAACAACGATTTGACCCGAATTTAATATGGTACTGCAAATGCTTGGAAACGAGGGAGAGACCGCCGGGGTATAAGTCACACCTGCCGGCAAAAAGGCGACACCGATGCCCAGATCATTATTCGTAACCTCTATAGGGCTTGTCATTGTCTGAAGAAAATCAGTGACATTACCCGTGGCGCCATCAATGCTTATAGACAATATGCTAGCCCAACCTGGACCGCCATATTGAACAAGTCTTGGCCTTTGATATTGGGGAGGGAGCGGCGAAGACGGTATAGTAATGATGTTTTGGATCGCCGTTATTTGATTAGTTGCCGAGCCCGCCAGCACAGCGACGTGTGTAAGCGAAGATGCCTGGCTCGATAACGCTAGCGCGGCTATTCCCGTAATGCTACAAACAAGTTTATTTTTTTTGAATTTTTTGCTTGGGTTATTCATTGTTGCTCCCTTCTGGATTGTATGAGCGTGCAAGTAAAACTTTAATGGTTATTATTTATTAATAACACGAGATAATTTACTCTCGATAAAACTCGGCACCTGAGCCAGCCAGTCTCATGCGTTATAAATAAAATAATGAATAACGATAAATCTTTAACGAATCGTTAGACTATTCTGTGATTGGTCTTTGTTATTGCACAGCCGATTACAAACACAATCAGAATAAAATCAGTAGATCGAGAAAGTGAATGCTCCATAGTATTCACTACACTTAGATTAGTGATATTGATTTATTTTTAACTACGGATCAGCTCACGATAGCAGGGAAAACATACCTGCACAACAAAATTATTGTGTGGCGGATAGACAATAAAACGCTTTCATTTAGTTGGTGTGTACTGGCTTGCTGTGTATTATTTAATCTACTTATAGAGATTAAGTATAGCTATCAACGCCTTGGGAATTTTAAATGTGAACAGAGGAAATCATTCCGCTGGGAAATGGGATGTTGTTCGGTTATTAATCCAATGTCTGCTTTTAGAAGTGAATTTACTAACGGGTAAACGGCTGTAATGGGTCAACAGTACTCATTCACGCAAAATAGCTCGAAGGTCTCAAATTAGGCCAGCCTGTGTGAAAACGTCATTTGAAAATCTCTGGTCGTGACGAGAACTTAGTTTAAATATTTTTTAAACTCCAAGAGCCACCTATTCAAACTCTCGTTAACGATTTTCAAGTAGTCGCTTGTACGATATTTTGTTTTCACACGGCCTGGCCTAACTTCGGCCCTTCGCAATAACAAAAATCAGGCCACTGGTTAGTCGGCCATGTGCCAATAGGTGTCACTGAGTATATAGCATTCGGAATAAAAGCAGACATTTTCGGTCAGGACAGAAATGTTTGATCTAACCTCACTAATTCAGAATGAAAAAGACTCTAGATGGCACTCGTAAAAACTTTTAACGACGTCTGTTCTTAATGGCTTTATTTCCTCTGGCCAGCGTGTTTTTTCTTGCGCCAACCCAGCGCCGTTATTAATGTAATCATTCCGCCCAATAACGACAAACCTATCGCATTTAACAAAGGAATATCATGATCCTCAACCAAAGTAATCGTCGGGTTATAAGAACATCCAAAAGCCGTCACCAGACAATTAACGCCCGCAGCCGGCCCAACGTGTAGAGCCGGTAAGGTGGTAATCGTTGCATTATTAGCAAGAGTTAATTGAAAACAATTGTTCAAATTTGGATCTTGTATAGCTCCGACCTCTGTATTTGTCGTAGGCGTGTTAATGGCGTCCATTAGGTTCTGCGCAACTAAGTCACTAGCCGAGCCGGTTGCCGCAGGTGTTACATCGATTTCATCTCGCGTCAGTGAGCCGGAAAACGACCAAGCGTAATTGGCCCCGGTACTGCTGCCGTTTATACAGTAGCGAGGGCCTGATTCTAAAATAAATGAAACTCCACCGTCATACTCAAACGACGTTGTTTCTACGATTTTTCCTAATACACCGGGTGGGTTACTAGGCACAGGATATTCGCGATCTCGATAATGTTCTACATCGACGCTACTCACGTCAAACGATGTGGTATTGAGTATACCGGTATAGTTAATGGTGAGTTTTCCACCTTGAACGTTGTTGAGAGACTGATACATCGCCACACCCACATCATTCTGACTATTCGGTGACGCTGTCGGATCAGTGCTGACATAGATAGCGGGGTTAGTCCCTCCAAGCCCAAGGGGAAACCCCTCAAAAACCATATTCGAATTTATTTCCAGAGCTGTAGTATTAGAAACTACCGGTACTGAAAATCCATTTGCCAATCCGCCCCAGACATGAGCACAGCCATTGGCTGCGGGAGCCAGAGTGCTCGGTTGAGGGGTCCCGCACCGATAACCATCAAGGCCTTCGATGTTTGCAAAACTGACTTGATTCGTGATTGCCGGGCAGTCAATAATAATCTGGTTTGGGCTTCCTGGGATTAATGTAGTACTGCAAGTGTTTGGAAACGGAACAGGCTGGGAAGTTGCCGAGCTATAAGTTACACCCGCTGGTAAAAAAGCAACACCTTCACCACCTAGTTCAGCACTGGAAACCAATATAGAAGTCGTCAATGTCTGAAGAAAACTGGTGACATTACCTGTGCCACCATCAATATTTATAGATAACGTGCTAGCCCAACCCGGCCCCGGCCCAAACGCGGCAAGTCTTGGCGATTGATAGAGGGGTGGAAGCGCTCCTGGCAAAACTCCTGGAACATTAGTGATAACCGCTGATTTATTAATTGCCCAACCTTCCAGCAGGACCACGTGCGTCACCGAGAAAACTGGACTCGACAAAGCGAGTGCCGTTGTCCCTACAATACTACAGACGAGTTTATTTTTTTTGAATATCTGATTTAAGTCATTCATATCTTAGTTCCATTTAAAAGGTCATCCGAATGCCTTTACAAATAGGATTAGGCAATTTTTTAAGCTAATATATTGGAAAGCTCC
>JAJRPK010000410.1 GCA_024280785.1 Gammaproteobacteria bacterium | reverse complement strand
GTCCGGGGTGGTTTTCCTCCACTAACGCTCGCGCCGATAGATTTTGAAGCTATTTACCGCCAGCAAACCGGCCAAACCTTAAACTAAAGCTAGCTTTAGTTCTGCGCGCCAGCAAACTCTAGTTGGCGCCACGCCTCATAAGTGGCAATGGCTACCGTATTGGCCAAATTTAAGCTGCGACTGCCGGCTACCATTGGTAGTCGCAGTTTTTGGTCAGCGGCCAAGCTATTCAATATATCGCTGGGTAACCCACGCGTTTCAGGGCCAAATAGCAAACTGTCTTCGGCCTCAAATTTAGCTAAATGATGAGCTTTGCAGCCTTTGGTTGTGAAAGCAAACAATCGTTTATTATTTTTACAGCCGGCTAAATATTCTTCGTAGTTCTCCCAGCGTTTTACCTCTGCCCACTCGTGGTAATCGAGTCCAGCGCGTCTTAGCTTCTTATCGTCCCAGTCAAAACCAAGCTTGCCAATTAAGTGCAGTCGACAGCCGCAATTGGCGGACAGCCTAATAATATTGCCGGTATTGGGTGCAATTTCTGGTTCGTATAGCACGATGTTTAACATAAGCGTTTAATCCATTGGTGGAAAAACATGTCAGCTGAGTGATTTGTCATATCAATTGCTCGAAAAAATCTTGATATCCTCTATATCTCATTGAAATCTTGTAACTTTTTGTAGTTTTCCCTGGTTATTGGCATCGAGTTTGACGTAATTTGCTAAGCTGTAAAAACCGGTTTCGCCCGTCGTTCCTGTCGTGATCAGAGCCATGCTCAGAGTCGTGGTCAGAATAGCAGCTATGAGGTGATTTTTCTGTTTGACCTTGCAAGGCTTGTCGGTAGTAGCTGGCGGGTGAAGCAGGGGATTGTAGGAGAAAACAGTGCATTTGAAATGGCCCTTCGGCAATAAAACCTCATCGTCGACTGCGCGAGTTGCAGCAATGATGGACAGTGAATCACTTGCTTTGATGGCGGGTGAGCAAGGTCGAATTAGTGTATTTGAGTCGATGCCGTGTAGCGACGTCGATGCGGTTGCCACGCTTGTCCATACATTTTGCGAGCACCACGGCTTGGCGGGTGCAGCAGCTTCTGTCGTGATGGCAGCAGGCAGCTATCAAATGTTGCTGGTCGAAGCGCCCCCCGTTGCTCAAGACGAGCTTGCCGAAGCCTTGAAGTGGAAGGTCAAAGACTTACTCCATGGTTCGATCGACGATAATGTGATCGATGGATTTATGCTGCCAGACGACGCATACCGTGGCCGCCAAAAAATGGCCTACAGTGTGGCAACTGAGCGTGTCGCGCTGCAGCGTTTGGTCGATCAACTGAATCAAGGAGGGCTTCGTGTCGACCGAGTTGAGATCCCCGAGTTAGTGTTATTGCGTTTGTTAGAGCAAGACTCAAAGGCTGACCACGCCGAGATGGTTATCGTGATCGGCGATCGAGGAGGATTTATGGCCGCGATTGCTGATAAGGCGATATATCTAAGCCGAAAATTAGATATATCGAGCGAATTAATGGCAGCCTGCACTAACGATCAGCAGGGTGAAGGAGTTGATCAGTTGGTCCTGGAGTTACAGCGCTCTCGAGATTATTTTGAAAGCCAGATGGGTAAAGGAGCTATCACCCGGCTAATGCTGGCACCTTTGAACGACAGTCCCGTCGGGCTCATTGAAGTACTGACGGATCGGCTGGGCTTAAATGTAGAGTTACTTGCCTTCGATGAATTGATAGTCGGTGGTGCGGCAAAGACCACATTAATAGAAATGCCTGACAGTGCCGATAGTCTGCTGTTGGCCGGTGCGGCACAAGCAGCGTAAACAAGTAACGCAAACCAGTAATGCAAATCAGTAATGCAAGCAACGGTAGCCCAAGTCAGTGAACCAAAGCATCAACTTATACAAGCACCTCGATCAGCATCAGACATTGCCGTTTTCGGCTTTGCATGTCGCTATATCGGTGGGTGCAACATTAGTGTTAACGCTGTTAGTTGTAATTTTTTGCTCGTGGCAGTTATCGAGTTTATCGTCTGAATTGTTGATTGCGAAACAACAAAAGCAAGTGTTGGGCGACCAGTTGCAGTTGTTACAGGGCCAAATAAACGGAGACTTGTTGCAGAAGATAGAACTACTAAAGCAAAAATTAGCAGAAAAGCGGCGCATATTGGCATCGCTAGAATTACGTAAGCCGGGCGACAATAGTGGTTTTTCTGAGCAAATGGCAGGCTTGGGTCGGCAGCAGTTAACGGGTTTGTGGTTAGACCGGATTCAATTAAGTGCCGGGGGCGAGCAGCTTGCGTTAAATGGTGTGATGCGAAAAGCCTCCTTGCTGCCAAAATATTTGCAGTCGTTAGGTAACGAAAAAGTTTTTTCGGGTATTCGATTTGACTTGATGCGGATAGAAGATATCGAGCAGCTTGATAATCAAATGCGTTTTGAAGTGGCATTTGTTATCGGTCAACCGATTGATAGCCCCCCTAAAAATTCCACCGGTGCGGCTCGTGAAAAGGGGATAAAAAGCACCGCTAGATTCATCGAGTTAAATAAAGGAAAAGGGACGTGAACGAGCAGCTTCTCGCAGCGAAGAAATTTATTGACGATAAAACGCTAAGAGAGCGTGTCATCATCTTGCTGGTTGCCGTTGTAGTGATTTATGGCATTGTGGATTTTATGCTTTTGGGCGCGATGCTGAGTGAGCGAAGTGGTAAAGCGAAGTCTTTAGCGGCGTTAAATCAATCTAATTTACTAAATCAGCAACTGGTAGAAAGTTTAACCGAACAGAAACAAAGTGGGGATCAAAGCCAGCGGGAAACTCACCGTCAAATACTCAAGCAGCTTTCGTCATTAGATGGGCAGTTAGAGTCTGCGGCAACAGGGTTTATTCCCGCGACTATGATGCCTAGAGTTTTGGAACAAGTGTTGGATGCGCAGAGTAAGCTCAAGCTGCTGGCGTTAGAAAATATACCGGTCGTCGCTATTACCGATCATCCGTCGAAAGCAGGCAGTATGACTTTGTTTCGCCATGGCGTAATAATTGAACTCGAAGGCAGTTATCACGCGGTGTTAGCATATCTCCAAACGTTAGAGTCTTTGGCTTGGCGGTTGCAGTGGAGCAGTTTAGATTTTGAAGTGGGTGAGTACCCGTTGGGTAAACTGACCTTAAAAGTGTTTACTTACAGCACAGAAAAAAATTGGTTGGGTGTATAAGGTGTTTAGGATTAAATATTATTTTTGTACGACTGAGGGTTATTGTATTGCCAGGCTTAAGTCGTTGTCGGCACCACTTTTAATACTGGCGGCTATTGAAATGTCTTTAGTTGCACCAGCATACGGCGCAATGGGAGGTGAGTTAGCTATTGTCGACCCAACCAGACCGACGGGGTTTGTCGCACCGGCGCTGGAATCCGCACCTGACTATCGATTGGAATCAGTCTTTGTTGGAGGTCACCGAAAGGTTGCGGTGATTAATGGTCAAAGCTACGTAGAAGGGGATAAAACTGCTTTAGGAAAACTCGTTTCCATCGGTGATG
>JAJRPK010000409.1 GCA_024280785.1 Gammaproteobacteria bacterium | reverse complement strand
ATATATTCACCTGATGCGTTTTCGATCCCTTTGTTGCGTGCACCGGCAGAACCCCTGTTGTCAGACAGTACGATTAGCTTTATTCTTGGATCGGTTGCGCTGCTTTGATTAACGATGGCTTTGCCTTGCCCGTTGTCTAAACTGCAATCATCAACAATGATCATCTCCCAGTCCTGATAGGTCTGATTTTGTACCGAATTGATAGTTTCCTGAACCAGCGCAGCGCCGTTGTACATGGGAGTTACGATTGAGACGAGGCCTTTTTTCATTTTTTCAAATAGTCCAGATGCCGGGTAAAGTCGCCTTTTATTCCATCCATCACGCAGAGCAAATAGTGCTTGTATTCTCTTAGAGCGAATCGTTTTTTAATAATAAATAACCAGGAATAGAGAAAAAACTTTAATACAATAATATGCTTACCTTTATAGTTCCAATAATTATAGGTGCTGTTCCTTATCAAGCAAGTGAAATGGAGTTTTGATTCCGTATAAATTACGGGTATTAAACCAAAGAAAATACGGTAACAGGTTGCCTTGTCCTCCGGGTGAAAGAAAATTGCGTCTAGTATTGTGACAGGTTCAACACCTTTCTCCATACATCGGTATTGATACTCGAAGTCATCTCCCCATATGAACATTTCCTTTTTAGGCAATCCCACCCTATCGATCAGGGAAGAAGGCAGCAACAATCCATTAAAAGGCACGGCATGAGGTAGAATCCCATCAGGAAAAGCCTCTCTTAAATCGTTATAGGAACGCGTTAACGTATTCTTTTTAGCTCTGATGAACCAAGTAAGGAGGTTGGTATCTTCAATGCTGATGCTTATAGGCATGATATATTCATACCGGTTGGCGTACTCCAATTGCTTCTCCAGGCAGGTTTTGTGGGGGAAGCCATCATCATCCATGACCCATAGAAAGTCAGCCCCTTCGGCATGGGCGCGTTGCATTCCGGTGTAGAAACCTCCTGCACCACCGGTGTTTTCCTTTAGACGAAGGTAATGGATGGCGGTATTATTAACCACCTTGGCGGGTGCGCCCACAACATTTGATATGAGTCCCTTTTCCTCAAGAAAGGCCGTTGTGCCATCGATTGATGCGTTATCAACGATAAAAAGCTTGTCTATTTCCACCGTTTGATTTAGAACGGCTTCAATACATCGGATGAGCAATTGTTTCCGGTTATAGGTAACAATAACAACGCTGACGACCATCGGTGAACCTGCCCATTCGAATCGATTTAGTATATAGGATTACTGTCTTTTCCGCCGCCTTCTCATTAATATTCAATGCGGGGTCTTATAGCTCAGGTTTCAGAGCTCAGATTCATAAAGCAAGTCATGCGGGGATGAGGCGTCATGTAATCTCTAAAACTGGCGTGCTCGTCTGGCAGCTTCAAGCCTACCGTTATACGGCGGGTGTATGCTGCGAATATGATGAGTACCTGAACGAGAATCGTAGATAGTGATGATTTGGCAAATACTTGCTGTGTTAATGGTGTCTTTTTTTACCTGCTTGCTACTCCTAAAAGCAGGGGCTCGATACGTTCCTATGGATCAGCCCAACCACAGATCTATGCATGTGCGCTCTGTTCCGCGAGCGGGTGGAATGGGTATCGTTGCTGGTGTATTGGTTGGGATGGTGGCCGCTTGGCCTTTGAGCATATACTGGAGTGGCTGGTTAATTGTTATTGCTAGCCTTTTGCTTGCAATCATTGCCTTTTGGGATGACCGGGCCGATGTTTCTCCCGTTCAGCGGCTGTTTATTCAAGTGCTTGCCGCGAGTTGTCTGTTGCTTGTGTCATATCCGGTACTTGGTTTCTCTCCCGATTCCTTTATAGGATGGAAGTTAATGATCGTGCTGAGTGCGGTACTATGTATTGTTTGGTCGATCAACCTTTACAACTTTATGGACGGCATGGACGGTTTGGCCACCACTATGGCGATTATTGGTTTTGCTTGTCTGGCCTGGTTTGGCTGGCAAGCCGGCCAAGTGGAGTATACCTCTTTGGCGTTGACCATAGTGGCCGCATGTTTGGGGTTTTTGCCATTTAATATCCACCCCGCGAAGATGTTTATGGGCGATGTGGGTTCGACCTTGCTGGGTTTTTGGGTAGCGGGGTTCTCGTTGTGGGGAATATTGCTTGAGTTGTATCCATGGTGGGTGCCTTTGCTGCTGTTTTCTCCATTCTGGGTGGATGCGTCAGCGACCTTGGTCGGCCGAATCTTGAGGAAAGAGAATGTGCTACAGGCCCATAAGTCTCATTTATATCAGCGGTTGGTGAGATTGGGTCTGGGGCAACGCAGAACGTTATTATTGGAAATTGTACTGATGCTGGCATGCGCGCTGCTTGCGGTCAGTGCAATTGATTGGCCTGGTAGCGGACAATTTGCTCTTTTGATGGGAGTGACGATTGCCTACGCAAGCCTTTTTCGAATAGCGACGTTATACGACAAAGCGTAGTGGTGCCGAGAAGAGGACTTGAACCTCCACGGGGTTACCCCCACTAGCACCTGAAGCTAGCGCGTCTACCAATT
>JAJRPK010000408.1 GCA_024280785.1 Gammaproteobacteria bacterium | reverse complement strand
GAGATTCAAACCGAGCGCGCCAAACCCGTACCCATTCATGAATTCGCGTCGCGAAATATGGTCAGGAACGCACTAAAAGCTGGTCTTAGACTTGGCGAGCAAGATAATCTCAACCCGTTTAAGATGGGTTTTATTGGATCTACCGATACGCATAGTGCTCTAGCCGGTGGAGCAGAAGAAAATAACTATCCCGGTCACTTGGGTATGCGCGACGCTGAGTTCCGTAACGTCCAAGACCATCTATACTCTAACCCCGGCGGCCTCGCTGTTGTTTGGGCAGAAGAAAACAGCCGCGACAGCCTCTTTCAAGGGATGAGAAATAAAGAGACCTATGCTACCAGCGGCACACGCCCAACACTAAGATTCTTTGGTGGCTGGGATTTTGACGACAATATCTGCCAGTCACCCGATATGATCAAACAGGCCTATGCTAACGGTATAGCTATGGGTGGAGACTTAAGCGCAGCGCCAAATGAGAATGCTGTGCCAAGATTTATTGTAGCCGCCAATAAAGACAGCTACCCTGACAATTGGTCTGGCACCGACATCCAGCGAGTTCAAATCGTTAAAGGATGGTACGACCCTAACTACAAACCTCAAGAGCGTGTTTACGATATTGCAGGAACCCCCGATAATGGTGCAAATATCGACCCAAATACTTGCGCCCCCCAAGGAGCTGGCCTTGCAAATGTTTGTACTGTTTGGCAAGACCCCCATTTTAACAGCGAGCAAAATGCTTTTTACTACGTGCGGCTCATTGAAAATCCCACTTGCCGCTGGTCGACATTGCAATGCCAA
This sequence comes from Gammaproteobacteria bacterium, assembly GCA_024280785.1. Taxonomy (GTDB): domain Bacteria; phylum Pseudomonadota; class Gammaproteobacteria; order Pseudomonadales; family UBA7434; genus UBA7434. The sequence goes on along the minus strand of JAJRPK010000408.1, from coordinate 4,336 downwards.
GCCGCGGGGGTTAATCCCTTTGCTGAAGACTGCCAAGCAAAAGCTGATAAAAAAACTGCACTTTTACAAAAGCAAGGTGTTAAAGGCGATGTGTACGGTAAATGCTGTATCCAAGCGAAGGATGAATCATTTTATTCTCCTGTGATTCAAGAACGCAGCTGGAGCTCTCCTATTTGGTATACGGCTAAGGGAACTTAATCCCGCTCTTCTATTAACACTTAGTGCCGGCGAACAACCCTGACAATCAAGTTCAATAACATCAAACCCCAGACTAATCATGACAGAATGGTTAGTCTGGGTGCTTGGATCACTGACCGAGCGGATTTAGAATAAGCTGCCGAATGTATTTAATTATTCATAAAAGTAGCTAATGTAAATGTTGTAACAGTGGCAGATTACTTCGCAGCAATTCACTTCCAGCTATCAGAAATAAATCAAAGAGATTGACTATGACCTATCGAGTTGTCCAGTGGAATACCGGAAACGTTGGCACGCAAACTGCGCTGGCTATCCTTAAAAACCCTCATCTAGAACTCGTTGGCTGCTACGCGTGGAGCCCTGAAAAATCAGGTTTAGACGTAGGCCAATTACTAGAGTGCGATGCGACAGGTATCCGCACTACTAATTCAATTGACGATGTGTTGGCACTAAAACCTGATTGCGTCTGTTATACCCCGCTGTGGCCAGACGTTGACCAACTGTGCACATTGCTATCGGCAGGCATCAATATTGTGACCACTGCACATTTCATTACTGGCCAAGTCTATCTGGGCGACGATAAGCGAGAAAAGATTATCGCGGCCTGTAATACGGGCAATAGCGCCATCATGGGTACAGGCATGCACCCCGGGTTCAGTAATATGATGACACTGGCGGCTACTGCTGCTTGCAATCGAGTCGATAAAATTATTATTACCGAATCGCAGGATGCCTCGGGTTACGCCTCGGAAGAAACTCAACGAAGCGTGGGCTTTGATAGCCCGATGGACGCGCCCGGCCTTAGCGATATGGTCAGAGATGGGTCCTTAGTCTTTGCCGAAAGTTTGTACATGATGGCAGAAGCCTTAAAATTCACTTTAGACCGGGTGGAGTTCCACAGTGAATTTGCACCGTCAACTAAAGACTGTGATTTAGGCTTTATGAAAATCCGCAAAGGACACGTGGCTGGAGTTGCCGGACGTTGGCACGGCATAGTCAACGATAAAATAATTCTGGATATCGGTTTTAAATGGAAAATGGGCAGTGTCGATGAGTCCTGGAAGATTGAGCACGCTTATTTGTTGGAGATTCAGGGCTTTCCTACGCTGAAAATTCGCACAGAAATTCTCCCTCCACGAGACTTTGTTGCTCATAGCCTTAAAGATTACATGCAGTTGGGTATGGTGATAACTGGCTTGCCGGCTGTTAATGCTATTCCGGCAATATGTCAGGCGTCGTCGGGTATCCATAGCTACCCTGACTTACCGTTAACCCCCGCAGCGGGGTTTGTTACTGTTTAGCGAATTAATCTCACACCCAATAAACTACCGCGCTATTTTAGAACGGTAGTTTTCGCGTAAATAAATCCTAATAATATTTTATATAATTGATAGCACCAATAAATATTGGTTGCGATTGCGGATTGTCATCCTCGATTAAAAAATTTAATACTGTTTATTTATACAGTATAGGTATATGATTATCCCCCAGCTTCCTAAGCACGGCTAACTATTTAATTAGGTTAATCTGACGATTATCGAGCCTGTATTTAGCATCTAAACCATATCTTTAATATGGCATTAAGGCGGAGTCTAACTATGTCAATTCATTACTCTCTTTACATGGAATCGAGCCAACGGCCCTATTCCAGTATTTTTTTTGCCAATCATTATTTAAAGCCAAAAACCCTTTGGCTTCTTAAAGAACCACCTAGTCGCTATTCAAAGTTTCAACAAATTAAAGCGGGGGTAGTAAAAAAAGAATCCAAAAATGCGGCTGCTCCCATACCTAACATTCAGCTAAAAGGTCAGTGGTTAGATAAAGCAGGGTTTTCTGTGGGAGTAGACTATTGCGTGGAGGTTTATGAGGGTACGATATTGTTGACTGTTGAAAAACCTGGCAATGTGAGACCCTAAGTAACGTACGATTGCGCTTTCCACAAATCGTTTTTTTTGATAGTTGATAGTGGACACCCATCTATTGATTGACAATCTAGTTGATAGTGGACACCCATCTATTGATTGACAATCTATTGCCGTTTTTATAAATTAATCCATCTTTTCATTCACAAACGGAGTTGTGATGCCCAGACCAAGAAAGTCGCTCATCTCGTTAGAATCTACCCCTTATTATCATTGTGTTTCTCGTTGTGTCCGGCGTGCTTTTTTATGCGGTAAAGATCCGATATCCAGTGTTTCATTTGAACACCGACGCCAATGGATTAAAGATCATTTACTTGAACTCGGCGAACTTTTTGCCATCGATCTTTGTGCCTACGCGGTGATGCATAACCATTACCATGTTGTGCTGCATATCGATGCCCCAGCAGCTATGAAGTGGGACTCTCTCGAGGTCGTGACTCGATGGCATCGGCTTTTTAAAGGCACGGCATTAAGCCAACGCTTTGTATCCGGAAACATTCTGTCGGCCGCCGAACAACTTGTTTTAGATCAATGGATTCACGTCCGTCGTCTGCGGTTAACGGATATTTCCTGGTTTATGCGAATACTGAACGAAGGGATCGCCCGCAAGGCTAATAAGGAAGACAGCTGCACAGGACGATTTTGGGAGGGGCGATTTAAAAGTCAGGCATTACTCGATGAAAAAGCCCTTATTACCTGCTTAGCCTATGTTGATTTAAACCCGATTAGGGCGGGCATAGCCGCTACTCCAGAGCAATCTGAATACACATCGATTGAACAACGTATTCAATCGTTAGTGGAGAAAGAACCGCCAGAAGATACACTCATTCCCTTTGTTGGAAATCCTCGCGAGGACATGCCAAAAGGGCTTCCCTTCCTGCTGCAAGACTATGTGGAGCTGGTCGACTGGACAGGGCGAATAATTCGAGACGATAAACGGGGCCATATCAACGCATCGACACCCCCCATATTAGAGCGACTCGATATTGACCCCAAAGAATGGCGATGGATGACTCAGCATTTTGAGAGCCGGTTTAAATCGTTTGTTGGCTCAGCCTTTCAAGTAAAAAAAGCCTGCAATCGAATAGGCCAGCAGTGGGCTCATGGTATTCGGAACTGTGAAAAAGCCTTTCCGACTTAGCTTTAATATCTAATAAAAAAGAGTCGTTATTCCCATTCAGGAAAAGATTCGGCGTACTTTACGTTCGGGGTTTCAAGGCCCCTCGGCAAATGGAGATGTGCTTGTAATCCGACCAAAAAAAAGAATTAATGGGTGTCTAGTATATTTTTCTAGCATAAACGTGAGCCTAGTATCATCCCCCAAACAAAAACGACATTAACTAATGAGATTAGAACTGCCAAAGAGCCAAGATCTTTAGCGCGCCCCGACAATTCATGAAATTCTGAACCCACTCTATCAACAACGGCTTCCACCGCTGAATTTAAAACTTCTATCAACAATACTAAAATGCAACTTCCTACTAGCAAAACTATTTCTACAGCCCCGCGGCCGAACCAACAGGCTAGAGGGATAAGTATCATAGACAACATAATTTCTTGCCTAAAAGCGGCTTCATAACGCCAGACAGCAACTAACCCTGAATATGAATATTTTGTGGCATCCATAATTCTAACAATGCCTGTCTTTCCTGGTTTCAATTCGTTTGCTCCATGGCTCAATCAAAGGCTAAAAAATAAAAATGAATTCACGCCAGAGAATGACCCTTTAAAATATAGAAGGCCATGATATATAAATCAAATACTATATCATGGCCTATACATTCGTGTATCTACAAGAATACTCTTATCGATATACATCGTTCCTCTCGCCACTATTAAAAAGCCGCTGCCTTTTCTTTAAAGGAGAAATCCAGCCGTTTTACGTTTGAGATATATATGTCTTTCGACCAATGAGAGGGGCATTTTATAAACGAAGTCCCACAACATTCAGAAACCTTATTTTGCGCGCTATCCCAGTGTCTTTGTCTTTTGGTCTTTTAAACTCCGACTGGGGAGGATTTTAATGGGTGTCTCTTATTATTTTTTCTTATTATTTCATTTTATGGGTGTCTACTGTTTTGTGGGTGTCTACTGTTTTTTATAAACGAAGCCCCACAACATTCAGAAACCTTGTTTTGCGCGCTATCCCAGTGTCTTTGTCTTTTGGTCTTTTAAACTCCGACTGGGGAGGATTTTAATGGGTGTCTCTTATTTTT
>JAJRPK010000407.1 GCA_024280785.1 Gammaproteobacteria bacterium | reverse complement strand
CCTTGGCCTGCTTCGCTGGCTACTTTACCGACCAAGACATAGATTCCCGCCCCTAAAATATTTCCCAGACCGTAAAAGAGCAAAAGCCAAATCCCTATGCGGCGATTGAGTTTGACGGGCATCTCTAAGGATTGCTTACCGACGGTGTTGTTTAAATGGCGTTTGTTCATCAATTATCTATGCAGTTGTGATAACGTTTATTTTGAAAGTTTAAAGTGTCTCTTAATCCGGTCTTAATCCCACGTGTATCTGTACCAGTGTCTTGGAATATTGTTAGTAGGCCTTGATGGAGATCAAAAAAAATGTAGCCAAAGCTACCATTATGGAAGAATGTAACTTTGCAAGGCCGCTTTGCTATGCATTGTTGTATTCTATCTATGAAGTTCCCATCGGCTTTATTTAGCGGCATGGCCAGGAAAGTTCGGTCGGGAAAGTTCGAATTCATTAATTTACGTATTAAGCGGTGACAATTGGGTAGGCTATGGAATTCAAAGACTATTACAAAATATTGGGTGTAGATCCATCGGCTGACAAAAAAACGATAAAAACAGCTTATCGTAAGCAGGCTAGAAAATATCATCCAGATGTTAGTGACCATCATGAAGCCGAAGAAAAGTTCAAAGAGGTCGCGGAGGCCTACGAAGTTTTAAAAAATAACGAGAAACGAGCCGAGTACGATAAAATTCGCTTGTATGTTAGTCAGGGAGGGAAATTCAAACCACCACCGGATGGGCAGTCATCTCGAAGCTATTCCTCCCATCAGTATTCGGATAAGCAAGAAGATTTTTCTGACTTTTTCTCTTCTATTTTCGGTGCTGGCGAGGGGGCGACGCAGCAAGGCTTTAATAGAGGGCAGTCGTTTAATCAAAAAGGTCAGGATATCGTTACCGATATGCCGATATTTTTGGAGGACACATTAGCAGACGAAGCAAAAACTATTTCTTATCGATTACCTCATGATGACAATAATGGTCAGATCACCGAGATTAATAAAACCCTGAAAGTCAAAATTCCGGCTGGCGTTCACGATGGAGAACGTATTCGTTTGAAAGAGCAGGGTGCGCCGGGAATTGGCGCTGGAGCAAGCGGGGACCTTTATCTTCGAATCCGGTTAGTCCCTCATCCACTGTTTGATGTGGAAGGGCGCAATTTGCTAATCACGGTTCCATTAGCTCCCTGGGAAGCAGCAAAGGGGGCGAAAATTGAAGTGCCAACACTATCGTCCAGAATCCAACTTTCTATTCCGGCGAACAGTCAGGCCGGTCAAAGAATGCGGATAAAAGGTAAGGGGTTATTGGGCAAGCAGGGGGTAGGAGACCTCTATGCCATACTGAAAATAGTTATGCCGGAAACATCAAATGCCGAAATGGAGCAGCACTGGGATCAACTCTCTAAGTTAGCTCCTTTTAACCCGAGAGCGGCGTGGAGTAATAACTAATGACTGATAATGACATTTTTCAATTTAGTTTTGAAGAGCTGTGTATAGAAACTGAACTACCCTCAACAACTATTATCGAGATCGTGGAGCAAGGAATTATTGACCCTTTGGGCGATACGCCGAAGAACTGGCGTTTTACTACTCAAATGATAATGGTAACTAAAAGAGCGTGTCGGATACATCAAGATCTGGATATAGACTGGTCAGGTATTGCTTTAGCGATCAGCTTAATCGATGAGTTAGAGCAGCTTCGAACGGAGAATCAGCGACTAAAAACCCGGTTAGACCGCTTTATTGATCCGTGATTGGAGAATCATTTTTGCGAGTTAGCTCGTTAGCCTCTTGTCTGAATCAGGTTATGGTGCGGGTATTATATATCTAATTGTTTATAAGGAATCTCTAATACGTCGATATCCTTTACGCAGCTCATCGCCGAGAGATTTGATTGCTTCGGTAATGTCTTCCGCTGAATTCCCTGCTACAGTTGAAGCGTTAGTTATCTTATGTCTAAATCGGTCGTACTTTTTTTCTAATTCAGTCCACTCATCTTTTGCATCCATGCCTAACAGGTGAAGACGAACGTCGATGTCATCCCTCTCAGTTTTAAGTTCTTTTGAGATGGTTTCATATTCACGCTTAACAAGATCAACAATAGTCATAATATAACTCCTTTAGCATATTAAAATGTGGATATAAAAACGATAGTATTTGTAGTCATTTGTAATGAACTAACCATTTCACCGAGCTATTAGTTTTACTGAACTACAAGTTTGATCAAACTATCAAAGCACTTCAAACAAGTATATGGCATTACACTATTTTATTTAAAGTAGCGGAAGTAGACTTATGAGCAATTAGTTGATCTAAATCAAAGAATATTAGCTTCCGTCATTTATTTAGAATTTGTGCCTTGTTGTTTGCTGGCAAGGGCTCAGATAAGGGGGTATGGTTGGCCGGTATAGATAGTGAAATTTATGAGGCCATTTTTCCAAGGATAGACAATACGTGAGGTGAAAATGAAAAAATTACAGCATGGGGTTTCTATTGGCATCAACCGAATTGACCGTGAGTTTTTTCTTACGCTAAAAGCGACGGGAAAGCTCACTCATGAAGACTACAAAATAATCTCTCCTATGATTGATTCTGCGTTAGAAGGTGTCGATGAAGCCCATATCAAGGTTTTTATCGATGCATCCGAGTTCGAAGGTTGGGAGTTGCGGGCAGCTTGGGATGACTTTAAACTTGGCCTTAAGCATGGACGAGAATTTACCAAGGTCGCTATTGTTGGAAATAAGCAATGGCAGAAACAAATAACTAAAATTGCCGGCTGGTTTGTAGCAGGTGACGTGCGGAGCTTTGATAATGAGATGGCAGGGCTAGAGTGGCTGAAGGAATAGCCCGCCATTTCTTTATTGCTTTTAATAATGAATAATATTGTTGACGCTGAATACTGGGCAGAAGAAGAGATTTATGATTCTGCGCAATTATATTTTCAACGATTGCTGGAAGATATTTCGCTATCGCAAAGATCAATTGTTTTAGAAAGTTATGTTTTTAAAAAAGATTTAATTGGCAATAACGTAGTTAGGGAGTTGCAGATCGCTGCCCGTCGAGGCGTTTCAATTAAAGTTTTAATTGATGGTGTCGGTTCATTCGAAGATGCGGCGGTTATTGCGAATGAGCTTTCATCTTGCGGTGTAGAGGTTAGAATATTCCATCCGCTACCTTGGCGAATAGACTTGTATAGATTGGCACTAACAAAAAAAATATGGTACGCGAAGCTCCCCTATTTTCTTGTCCAGCTTAATCGAAGGGATCATAGAAAGTTGTGTGTTATCGATGGTGAAATAGCCTGGGTTGGCAGTTTTAATATCAACGACAGTCACTTTCCAGAAAGCATGGGAGGAAAAAATTTAACGGATATAGGAGTAAGGCTTCAAGGTTATTCTGTTCGTAGATTACTGGATGATTTCTGTCAAATATGGTTTAACAAGATTTATACGGGAAAGTTAAGACGGATCAACTACTACCTTAGTAACGCTGGCGAAAATGCAAGAAACCGAAGAAATTTATATCTACTTAATAAGTTGAAATATGCAAAATCCAGGATATGGATATTTAGCGCATATTTTTCCCCGACAAAGAGCTTGTTAGGAGCATTAATTGATGCAAAAAATAATGGTGCTGATGTTAAGCTATTGGTTGCCTCTGAGTCGGATATTATTTTTTTCTCTGCTATAACACGCACCTACTATAAGAAACTGCTTGATTCTGGCATCGAAGTTTTTGAGTACACCAAAGGAATTCTTCACAGTAAGACAATACTCATTGACGAAATATGTTATCTGGGCAGCGCGAACATGAATCATCGGAGTTACTTTCACGATTTAGAACTGGATGTCGTATTAACAAAAGAAGAAAGCGTTAATTATTTTGGAGAAAAATTTTCTCGGGACATTAAGGACGGTTTAAAGATTGACGCCAGATATTTAAATCGGATGCCGTTGTTGAGTCGTTTGCTAGGCAAGTTTCTTTTGATATTCAGGAGCTGGTTATAATTTATAGAAAATTCTATTTGGTAGAATTCATTCATGCCCATTTTTACGATGACCGATGACCAAAACGATTATCGTCTTATAGGTAATGTGGGTAGCGTAGCGTATGTGGGTTTTCAAGTTTCGAGGGTGTCCACGCTAGTTGAGTCTTGGTGTGGATCACGACACGTAGCGTGTAAGCAATAAGTGGACTACTTAGAGTTTGGCTTTGAGGGGAAAATCACTCTTAAGCCACCTTTAGCTCAGCGATAGTTTTCAAGATAATTGTTGATCAGCTTTTTTAGCTCACCTAACAGTACTTTCTGCTCGTTCTTCTGGGATTTTACGATTAACCGAATTCCTGTGGAAATCACTTCCAATAATAATTTCAACACGATTTTTTTATTTTTACCAATCGCGTTGATGTCATCAACTCCATGTTCCATTTCGTTTGCGACGAAATCAATAATTGACTCATATGATTTTTGATGGATCTGCTTTAAGTGTTTCGATGTACGCATTGAGTCAGTAAGAGAGAGTATCCAGGGCTCCTTAATCAATAATTCCAGTGCGTAGTCCAATATACGATTTGTAAGTTGTGGGTCTTTGCTGTCCTGCACAGAT
>JAJRPK010000406.1 GCA_024280785.1 Gammaproteobacteria bacterium | reverse complement strand
ACAAATTATAGAATCAAGTAGAACCAGCTTAGTGTAGTCCTGTATTTTCTCGGGAATATCTGTGTACTTAGTGATATCAATAAAATCAACTAATTGATCCGAATATGAGCTACTCATATAGTGCGGCCCTAGTCGATTTACTAGCTATGATTCAGCAGGGAAAAGTTGGTGCAAACAAGAGGATATTACATTTATTAGCGCACCGAAGGAAGTCGGGGTTTCTCTCTTCAACTGGGCCGTTCTTCGCATACATATAAAAACCGTTGCGCCTGCTCAATCGAATGAATTTTTCGTATACCGCATTCTCGAACACGTGTTGTCTGATGCGACAGCTCTACCTCATTATTTCTGCCCTATTATTGGTATATTACCTCGCATCGCGGATCACATTCGGCACCAGCGCTCTATGAGGAAGCGAACGTCTTCATTGCTGCTCATTTACCTTCACTACTACTACGCTGCCCTAAAGGTTCCAAACAATCGATCACACAGGGTTAGCACAACTGATACGTTAGTTGGCTCTTGGGAAGAATGATGCAAGTAATGTCCCTTTGCTGTAGCGAAAAACCAATCATATATTGGCAGCTTATATCCGCAATGAGTAATCATGGTAACGGCCGTTATTGAAAATGCTGCTACAGCAAAAGTTAAAGGATGTATCGAAAACAAAATACCGTATATATGAAAGCAGATAAACACTGTACATGCCTCTACTGGGTGAACAACCATTGCGGTCCAAACACTGAGCGGTGGCTTGTCGACATGATGGATATAATGGACCTTCTTTCCATACCACTTGTGCTTGTGCTCAACAACGTGCCACACATAAGATACAAAGTCGCCTAAAAGGAAATAGAGCAGAATATCAGTAAAGAACTCCAGCAGTGACGGCGCTTCAGCAGGCACGTCGAATACTCGCATAGGGATAAAAATAAACAGCGTTAGCAACACCACATAGAGTGCTGAATACCACTTCATCGCGCGCCAGTACACCACAAGGCTTTCCTTCAAACTCATGCGTTTGCTGACATACACATCCACAAACGAAAATACGATACCTGGAACATAAATGCCGAGCACCACCGCTATAAATATAAACGAAGGTGAACTTAAAAATACTTCGCCCATATTATTGAGAATCAAATCCCAAACATGTTGTAACGCCAATTCACTATTATTCATCAGTGTTCACATCCGTTTTTGTAAATGAATTTAATCCGAGGAAACCGCCGGCGAATACCCACAGAGAAGAACAGTAAGTTGGCCTTGTGAATCGCGCCATTTACACGGTTCACTAGAACCTAAATAGCAAGCTTGTTGCTGGATATTAGCCAATCTATAGAGTTTTTTATCGCTTGCTCAGAACTTATCGGTCGGTAATCAAAAGTATCCAGCGTTTCCCGAACATCGTAAAAGCTATATTTGCCAAAAGCGTCCTCAGCCATTTTTAAATCTTCAGGGACAGGCTTTCGTAGCAACCAGCAAACCCGTTTAGAAACATGAACAATAGTCATCACCAGCGCTCGCGGTATGGGCAAATACACCGGTTTTTTACCGCCGTATTTTTGAATAATTTTTCCCATTTCTAATAAGGTAAGATTATCAGAGCCTACAATATAGCGCTTGCCAGGCTCACCCTGTTCTACCGCTAAAGCATGTACTTTAGCTACATCTTCAACAGCGACAACATTAAAACCCCCTAGTAACACAGGTGTTTTACCCGTGGCGATGTCGACCACCATCTGGCTAGTTGGAGTGATGCGGTAATCATGGCTCCCAAGTACGGCACATGGGCAGATAGTTACGATATCGATGCCGTTCTCTTTGGCCATATTTTGCGCAACACGTTCGCTTTCCAACTTCGCGATTGCGTAGGAAGATTCCGGCGGATCACTCCATTGAGTGTTATCCCGAATAGCATCGGGCCGTTCAGCAGCTCCAACAGTAGCCATAGAACTGGTGTAAACAATACGGTTAATACCCAACTCACTAGCGACCTCGATTATGTTCTTTGCCCCCTCTACTGCCGGCCTGATTATGTCTTGCGGATCATCGGCGTAGAGTTTAAAGACGGTAGCCATATGAATGATTACATCGCAGTCAGATGCTGCCATCCGCAGCGACTGTTTATCATAAATATCACCGATAAAACGCTCAGCTTTACAGCTTTCTAACCCGCGGCAATCGGCGCCTTCGCGAACAAAGGCCCTCACCTCGTAGCCTAAGTTTTCGCATGCGCGAACAACGTGCGAACCAATATGACCGTTAGCACCGGTCACGAGTACTTTCATATTGCCTCCAGAGGGAGATTATTCGAATGCCGCTCGTCTACTATCCATTTGCACATGCGGCGGACTGGCTCAATTCCATCCTGCGGAGTCGAAACTGCCACTAGATTTACTGCACCACCCAGTGAAACTATACGCTGCGCTCCCTGCCAGGCTAAGTTGTCACGTATTTGCTGCTTTAAAGTTTCGGGATATATTCCGATTGTCTGGGTATAGGCATTTACTGATTTTAGCGCTGTATCTACGTCGTCCACCGGCACAATGTTTGCAACACGGCAAGCCAGTAAATGGGAAAAATCTACCGGCTCATCAATCTGGGAAATAATTATTGCACCTTCGCTGCCAACACCACCGATTAAACGATGGTCTTCGTCAAATAGTCGCAAGCCATCCAACTCTTCTCTTAGTTGAGGATCAAAAGCCTTGTGCTGTGTGCTTATCGTGTCTGGTAACTTCTGCATTGCCTCATAAACCATCTCACCCCACCGATTTACATTCGCCAAACCTTTTTCGTTAGTGCCACAAACAGCGTGAATCACTCGCGCATTAACGCAGGCCTCCTGATTAAGGCTCGCAATATCAAGAGCGGCTTGCGCTGCAACTTCACGCATTGTTTGTTCATTTTCAAAGGCTTCTTTACCGACAATCGAAGCCGAATGCTTGGGATCAAGAGTAATCAAATCTATACCCGGTTGCAGGTATTTGGTTACGTACTGAATACTGGCATAACCACCCCAGGCGATAATTTTTTCTATATAGCGAGGCTGATAGAGCTTTGATTCAAAGCTCTCATTGCCACCTTTCCAATAAGCTACCGATAAATGCCGAGTTAGCGGGTGTTCGGGCGCCATTTCCGCCATTGTAAGTGCAATAGCAGTAGCAGTGAGTGGATCGTTAGACGGCAATTTTATTACACCGTCGCTACGCGTTATGGCGTTACGAATAATTGTCGTGGCAGCGAGGACTGGCGCATTACCGGCAATGATATGTACTGCTCTGGAACCGAAGGCGCGAATTGAAACTTTGGTATCATTGTTATTGCGAGGTCTTTGTTCTACCCAGCCTTCAATATTGTCTATGCCTATAAGATTTTCGGTCATATCCTCCACAACATCGCGCTGAAAATAATACGGTATATTTTCATACTGGTAACGCAGAATGCTCTCTGAAAGACCGCTAGTCAAACACGACAGATCAAATGCCTCTTGCATGTGAGCATTGTTTGTAAAGTTTAATCGTTCGCTCAGCTCTGACAAATAATCGAGGATACTCTCAAAATCTATAGAGTAGAGGTCAGCCATTGCACTGGGACGCTGCAATACTATCTTATCAATATAATGTTCGACATCTGGCGTACAAAACCCAATTTCACCGCGTCGACCATTAAACTCTAGCAAGCAATCGTCGATAACTTCACCGCGCACAATCAAGGGTATGCGAAACATTTTAATCGCCTATTATGAGTTAACAATAAAATTGATAGCTCGCTGCTGCGCCTCTGGCGTGCCCGCACAATTGATTTTGTCATCGCCACCTTCTTTCTGGCTATAGCGACGAATTTCATGATCGACGTAAGGGCCAGCACGGCCGCACCCGCAAGGCTCATCCCAGCCAGACATAGTGACTTCATCGCCGGTAACCAAACCACCCCAGTAGTTGTCGGGAAGCAAATCCAGATACGCGAAGCGCCCCGTCTGCCGGCCTGTGCGTGGTAACGCTTCGCCGGTTTCCGGGTCCAGACAGAATGGAACCAACACGGGCGGTACGTGATAGTTCTTCTCTGTGCAGCTAGGGAATAGAAGCATCATTTCGCTCATACTATAAACTTCGTAGGCTTGATCAAAACCCAAAAACTCAAATATTTGCGAGCGCCAGTCATCAGGAAGGTCCCTCCCTTTGAGACCACCGCCTGAAATCAACACACTGCCCGGCGCAAACACCTGGCTAACACCATTAGCAAATCCGTCTTGCGCAGCATCGAACAATATCGGCCATACCGAGCTCAAGACAATCGGCTTACCACCGAAGCGAGCAATAGCTTCTTGTAAAAACTCTTTCATACGCTCTGGGCGCTGACGTTCTCTCTCTACCATTTCGTCCCGTCTGGCAAGAAGCTCTGGTTGAATTCGAAGTAGCCCTAACTCACCGCGTGATTCCGCAACACGAATGCGGCCCGCTAGCGAGGCAACATCGGCACTTAAACTTTCGGGGTACAGATATACGGCATTATCCGCACCTCCTGAGAACACCTCGATCTGGGTTTGGCTGCCGCGTAACAAAGCGGCTGAGCCTGATTTATAATGTGGCTGGACATAGGGGAGATGATTCTTTTTCAGGTCCGGGCCTGAGTTTTTTCCGTGCCAATCACGAATCATATTTCCGATCAGGTTAATCTGCGTATACCACTGATCATGCGATCGAGGCAAAAATGACAACTTGCCAGTAGTACCTGAGGTATGACACGGCTTTAACCCCGTCCCCTTCTCAATAACCTTAATCCAACAATCAATGCTGGTACAACTCGAAACATCTAGCTGACTTAGGTCTTCAGCCGTCAATGTATTAAACCAACGAGTTAATTTATCAAAGCGGTTCTTTTCCAGATAAGAGAACGGATAGGACTTGTAAACCGTATGCGGAAATAATAATGGCACTAGATCATTGATCTGTTCAATGCTTTCAATTCGCTGCTCTGAGGCCAGCTTTCGCAAAATTGGAATACTATCGCGTAGTTGGTCAAATCGCTTTTTAGCGCCCTCCAGGTGAATTTGTTCTATATCAGCGCAGCTTATCTGAAAGCAATCGTAGTAGTCACACTCCACAAAATTTAGTGGGTCTTCAATTAAACGCTCAACAATACTAGGCATTTTCAAGGTTCAGGCAGATTGATGGTTCGCCTAATTTACAGCGGGTAAGGAGTTCCCAGCAAGGGCATTTTTTTTCGATACAGGGACATTTGTTTTATAAAGTGCTAACGAGCGCTATAATAGGGAGCGCGGTATCAATGCGCTGAGTATCAATTTCACATTGGGCGATTTCGCATGAACAACTCTGTATTCGCATGAACAACACAATAAAAGGCGCTACGGTGCTGTACAAATTGATTGATAATCATCAGGTAAGCGATGACGAGTTCAACCAATACATGGTGATGATTTTTGATTTCGGCGGGATTAATGACAGGGAAATTGTTCAACAAAATCGCAGTGAATTGGTCAAAATATTGCGAAAACAACCGCGAATGAGCGACGTGATAAGCCGATGGAAGCCAACGTTTAGCCACGAGGACAGTTTCTCAGAAACTCAAGCAACCGCCTTTATCTGCGAAGTTCTGGATGCTGTTGAAGACTCAACGATGTGGATAACATCGGACATCTATGGCGGCACCGCGAATTTTGTCAAAGATAGCATCAACGATATTCACCTGCATTTATCAAAAGCCCGCCCGAGTTGGTCTATGATTCTTACCGTCGAAGGCTGCGGTCGTTACAATTGTATTCGCCGGGACCTCCTCACCTACCCCGGAGACATAGTGCTCTTTTCTCCGTCAGCGATTTACGATATTCGTCGAGACGACAGCTGCCAACGCTGGGTTCATCATCATGTTCACTTTCCGGTTTGGAGTCGCTTACTGCCCTGGCTGCAGTGGCCAGAAGTCGGACCAAACATTTATCATTTATCCGTTTCCAGCGAGAAAGAAAAAAAACGCATCGCTTATTTATTTAAAGAGATAATTAGTACTGACCCCAAAGAACAACGAGTTGCTGATGACCTCAAAAAGAATTTGTTAGAAGAAATTCTCATTCGCTGCCATGAATTGGCCTTACGGCATGATGGGATCCCCGTAGATAATAGAATCAAAAAGGTTGCCACTTATATCAATGATCATTTTGACCAAGCCTTTACTATCGAAAGCTTAACGGAAATTAGCGGTATGTCTCGATCTCGATTGGCTACATTATTTAAAAAGCAGATGGGTGTTAGCTTACTCCAATCCCGCCATGAACTAAGAATTGCAAAAGCCTGCCGATTGCTGCAGGACACGTCAATGCACATTAGTACGATTGCCGAAGCGGTCGGATATGAAGACCCTTTGTATTTTGGTCGCTGTTTTCGTCGGCGCTTGGGGTGTAGTCCCAGCGAATACCGAAAACGGTGACGGCGTTATTACAATGCGGTATGACATGGGTTTACAGCAGTTATTGTTTTACTCAAGATAATTATGAGTATCCTCGGTCGTATCACTCTGGCATCTGTTAAAGTGCCGGCTTGAAAGTCAACTTACAAAACGAGCTATCAGGGGGCACACATGCCATTGGTATTCACAGGCTTAGAGGGCAAAGTTGCCATTGTCACCGGCGCTGGGCGCATGGGCTTGTCCGTCACTATTTTTCGCAGCTCACCCCGATAAGTTTTCTTTAACCGTTTAATGAACTGCTTTGCTGCTGCGCCATCACGTCTAGCCTGTAAAAACACATCCAACTACTTCACCGTCTTGATCCACCGCACGCCACAAATAATGTTGCTTCCCTTGCATTTTGACAAAGACTTTATCAATGAACAGTAATTAAACCAACCCCACCCGCAGCGCGAGTTTCATGATATTTAATCAATCGCTCGGTAACTTCAAAATCGGGCGAACCGTAATTGGTCGTCATCGCCGACATAACTATTCGGTTTCTCAGGTTCATCGAACCTAAATTTATCGGTGAAAACAAGCGAGATAAATCGGGCATTTCAATT
>JAJRPK010000013.1 GCA_024280785.1 Gammaproteobacteria bacterium | reverse complement strand
GTGATTAGTACCCTTAGGCTCAACATCGATCTCACCAATATTGAAATTGGGGAATCGTATCGTTTGACAATAATAGAGAGTTCAACTATCACCTCGGCGAGTCTTTGCGTTGTTAACCACTTTTGGCGTTGAGCATATTAGAAACAAACTCTTCCCAAACGGTATGCTCACCAAGGTTCCAGATTGTGCCAATAAAACTGTAAACCTGGGATTCTGACCACCCGAGATTATGGAATGCATAGATGGCATAAAAGGCAGAAACTCTATAGTTTGCCGCACAATGCACCATCAGCTTTTTGCCTGAGTGAATAGACATTGCTTCAGAAAATCTCTGGTAGTCACTTTCAAGGGGTGATGCAAAATCCACCGGGATATATTCGTAATCAATACCCTGCGCAGCAACAATGGATGGCTCACCCTTAATAGCATACTCGCTCTCTTGTGGCAGAAGATTAATAACCACTTTGTATCCTTCGGCCCCGAGAGCATTGAGTTGCTCTTCATTTAGCAGCCCTGCCGTACTAATAAAATCATTTAACGCCTTAAAATTGAAGGCTTGATTCACACTCATAACTTCTCCTTAATGATTAGCCGCTAATAAATAGGCACGGGGATAACATGATTAAATGCGAAAATTTGATGATTACCCCTTCCGAGAAAAATTCTCACAATAATATCCAATTCTTTGTTATCTTTAGCCATTCCTTCAATCGCATCTATTTTTATTAGAGGAAACGCATCAAGATAGTACGCTATCCTTGCCTTTTTTGTAAATCCCCACTGGCTGTATATTTATAAAGCCTATACAAGAAACAAACCTTAAATACACTCTTTACATAGTAGTTAGCATATGAATATCGAAATCATAGAACTAGAAACAAAAATTGCGTTTCTTGAAAAGCACCTAAGTGAACTTTCAGACGTGATATATAAGCAGCAAAAACAAATCGATCAGTTAAACTTAAACCTACAGCAAATCGAAGACAAGTTTCTAGCAACTTCTGCAGAAAATGGTAGTTCAATTAGCGTGCATGATGAAAAACCTCCTCATTATTAGCCCTAAGATAAACATCCCTTTTCAACCTCGTTATGCCATAATGAAAAACCACAGCAATTAAGGCTTTATCATCAGGCCTATTAATTTGCGTCTATAAAACAATAATCTATTTGCATATCACCATCATCGATATAATAGATATATAAATGTCGTGGAAAATCAACTATGTCCTTTTTTAAAAAATTATTCGGATCACAATCCAGCGAAGAACAGCCAGACCGGGAAGAAATCGACGAGTCATCAATTATTGATATTACGATTCTGCTTGGGTTTTCAAATGAGCCATCCGGCGATTACGATGACTTGGCCTATGACGTTTATGAAGCCTGGAACCCTTCATGGTCTGGCAGCCACGCGCTTCAGGTTTCCACCTTGAAGGGTGGAAAAGATGAAATGATAGAGTGGATTCAAAATGATTATACTTCGCAGGACATTTATTCATCGAACGAAAATATTGTAGTCTTCGCACAAGTTGCCAGTACAGAAAATGAAGAACAAGGTCCTTTCTGGGTTGCACTATTAACAGCTGTGAATTCCGACAGCGAACGAAAAAAGATCTTAATGCTCAATGAGCGCCCATTAAGGTTTAAGCTCAGCTAAAACCCAACAGGGGTGCTAGCTGAAAACCAAAAACACCGCTTTGATATCGCGCGAATAACACCAAATCCTAACAATAATACTCAACGATAACGATCTTTTTTGTAATGGCATCACTATCAAAGTTAGGCGTATGATGAGTGTCAAACTTCCAACGTTATTTAAATAATATGTATAAGTTAAAATTTACCAACCAAGAAGACCGGCACTTAGGTCGCGCTATTCAGATACAAGCAGAAAAAAATGGTGATACGCCATTTTTGTTGTTTGACTCGACCCGTTACTCATATTACCAAACCAATGAAAAAGTTAACCAACTTGCTAACGGATTAGAAAAACTCGGCATACGGCGAGGCGACCCCATCGTCTTTTACATGGGCAGTGCAGCAGAAATAATGTTTCTGGTGCTCGCTGCCAATAAGTTGGGCGCCATTTGGATTCCTGTCAATACCGACTACAAAGGTGCGTGGTTAGAAGACACTATCAATCGCAGCTGCCCTGTGCTGTTAGTCACTGATACAGAACACGCCGATCGCGTAAACCAGGTTCACAAGAATCTAAAGGTTAAAAATATTGCTGTTCTTGGAGACCATAAAGTCATACAAGGCGCGCTCAATTTTCAAGACTTATACTCCTCCTCGAATAAAGAACCTGATTTATCACAATTCTATTATGGCGATATATCATCTGTGCTTTGGACATCCGGCACAACAGGCCGCTCTAAAGGAGTCATGCAAAGCCACAATGTTTGGATGAATGCAGCTTACGCGGGAGACGATTTACACTCTACTCGCCAAGGCGACGTAATATTTAATGTGCTGCCTATGTATAACTCTGGCGCTTGGGTAACCGCCCTTTTTCGAGCGTTAATCAGCGGAGTTAGCCTCGCCGTTGATGGCGGATTTTCTGTCAGTAATTTTTGGGATCGAGTCGAGTTTTACGGCGCTACCCAAACATTCACCATTGGCGCCATGCACATTTTCTTGCTCAATGCGCCAGAAAAACCCAACGACGCCAACAATACTTTACGCGAAGTTCAGGCTGTACCTATGCCACCCGACTGCATTGAACCGTTTAGCAAACGATTTGGAGTCAAGCTGCTTGGGCAAGGCATGTCCCAAAGTGAAGCAATGCTAATACTTCGTCAAGATCATAACTTGCGTGACTCATGGCCTGTTGGCAGTTGCGGTAATCCCGTCGCCAATGTAGAGGTAAGAATTACTGACGATGATGGTATAGATGTTCCCATTGGTGACCACGGCGAGCTTTGGGTAAAACCCAAAGAACCGTTTATTATTTTTAATGGCTATTATAACGATGAAGAAGCCACAAAAAATGCCTTCGAAGGTGATTGGTACAAAACCGGCGATTTAGTTAAAAAAGACGACGACGAAAATTACTTTTTTGTCGATCGAAAAAAGGATGCTGTACGCTACAAGGGAAGAAATATTTCTACCTTTGAGGTCGAGTTAGTCGCAAGAAAACACCCCGCCATAGCGGACTGCGCCGCATTTGGGATTCAATCAGAAGAGCTGGAATCTGAAAATGAAATAAAAATGAACGTCATTATCAAACCAAACCATCAACTAAGCGCTACCGAATTGGCAAAGTTTATCAATGACAACGCACCGTATTTTTTTGTGCCTAGATACATTGAATTTGTTCAACAGCTACCCTATACCCCTAACAATAAAATTCAAAAGTATAAGCTACGAGATATTGGTTTAACAGACAACACTTGGGATGCAAAAAAAGAAGGCTTCAAAGCCATACGCTGAAGACAAAAAACAATTCTCAATAAATTTTTTAAACAGGAAAATATAATGCTCAGTAAAATAATTTTATGGGCAACCGGAATTATCCTTGGAGTATACGGCATTGCTTGCCTGGTATCTCCACCACTAGCAGCAGGGTATATTGGTTATAGTATTACTAATGCGGATATCTTTATTGAAACTTCTGCTATGTACGGTGGATTACAAGCGGGGTTTGGACTCCTGTGTATCATGGGCGCCCTCAATAGCAGCTATACCCGTGCAAGTCTATTTGCCGTAGTATTTGTCGTCGGCGGACTAGCATTGGGCCGTGCTATCGGACTTGCAACTGCCGTCGGCGACCCGACTTCATATACCTATGGCGCAATAACGTACGAAATAATTACCACAGTGCTAGCAATTATTTGTCTACGCCGCTAATTAGCTCTCAGACCAATCCCATCGATTTAAACACATCTAAATAAATCTCTGGTTCTGGTCGTACACGATAGTTATCTGTTTCATCAAGGTAGGCAACCCTGGCATTTTGATCAAGAATAATGACAGTTGGCATAACCGTATCTGGCTCATAACCCATAAATTCCATTCCTAACGGCAAGCCCCTTTGGTGCTCAATGCCTAACACTTGAGCTGCCGCGTTACCCGCGTCGACACAAAAATTAATCGGTGCAGAAAACCGCTTTGCGAGCTGTTCACTTTGTGACTGCGATTGTGGACTGACAAAATATACGTCTACGCCCATCTCTTTCAGATGATGGTACTGCTCGACAACTTCGTTAATTTGAGCAACACATAGCGGGCACCAGTTACCTCGATAAAATATAATCAGACTCGGCCCCGCTATTGCTTTAGATTGCAAGTTAACACCATCGGTTAATTGCAAAGAAAACTCGGGAAGTTGCTCACCAATTTGCATTACCCCTGTTTTACGATTGAATTTGGAGTACCAAAATAAATACAAAAACAGGCCAACACCGGCAATACCGCTTGCATAAAAGGTGGCAAGAGGAGTGCTAGGCCAATGATACAAACTAACCGCCGCACAAATTACAACAATGAGACTGGCCAAGGGTAAATTAGCGCTGGTTCTCGCGATATTACCTTTACCAATATAAACAATAAAAACGCTAGCTATAGTGGTGTTGGCAATCGCCGCCGCCAACCAAGAAACGTCTAGCCCTCCTCCAGTTTCTAACACAAGCTCTAATACTACGCGAACCCAGCTATGGATGGCCGCCACTACCGAAGCTAAAAGAAACACATTGATAAATATCGCTTTAAGCCAATGTACCATGATAATTAGACACCTCGATTAGATGAAGTAAGGGAGAAATCACTAAACCGTTAAGCTCAGCGAATCATCCATTCATTCTCTTGCTTTTTATTTTCTCGACCATTGATGAAATCGTTCTACGTAGCCAAGCAACTTAACCGGCTTATGCGCTTTTTTCCAATCACCAGCGGCATACTTGTTAGCCTCGCCTAATGTTGGATAAATATGTATTGTGTTCATTATGTCATTTAATCGCCCACCTCTTTTCATCGTTGCAATAAATTCATTTATCATTTCGCCCGCATGGTAGCCAACAATCGTGGCCCCCAATATTTTATCCTTACCCTTCGGAGTAATCACTTTAACAAAACCGCTAACTTCACCATCGGTAATGGCTCTATCCAGGTCACTCAAACTGTACTGAGTGACCTCAAAATCTAAACCTTGCGCCATAGCCTCCTTTTCGTTTAACCCTACACGCGCGACCTCTGGGTCTGTAAAGGTTGCCCATGGAATGACAGAGTAATCTACTGCAAAAGATTTGAAGCGACCAAATAACGCGTTTACTGCTGCATACCACGCTTGGTGTGAAGCCGTGTGTGTAAATTGGTAAGGTCCGGCAACGTCCCCCACGGCGTAAATATTGGCAAATTTTGTTCGCAAATAACGATCGACTGCAATTGTGCCGTCAGCTGCCAAAGGAATTCCCAACTCTTGCAGGCCAATATTTTCGGTATTCGCCTGACGACCTATGGCAATAAGTACGTGGGTAAAGTTAATTTCTACTTGTCGCCCATTGAAATCTGCTATCAGCTCATAGCCTTTGTCGTTCACTTCGATACGTTTTGGTCGATGATTAAAAGCAACGTCAATGCCTTCTCTTTTAAACTGCTCTAGCACAACCTGACTAACGTCAGCATCTTCCTTTGGTAACAGCTGGTCATTGCGCGTTACGATGGTAACGGCACTACCTAGACGGTGGAAAGCTTGCGCTAACTCACAACCAATTGGGCCGCCGCCAATAACTAACAAACGGGCGGGTTGGGCATGAATATTCCATATAGTATCGGAAGTATAATAGGGGACCTGATCAAGCCCTGGAATAAAGGGAACCGCCGGTCGCCCTCCCGTTGCTATAATAATATTTTTTGTCGTCAATGTTTTTCCATCAACTTGAACTTCATAGGGGCTAATTATTTTAGCCTCTCCTTGTACACAAACCACCCCTAACTCTGAGTATCGTTCAACTGAATCGTGGGGCTCAATATCCCGAATTGCTTGCTGTACTCGGTCCATTACTGCTGAAAAATCCACTCGCGCCGAGGCATCCTTGATACCGTATTTATCAGCCTGCTGGATATAGTGGGCTATCTTGGCAGAACGCAATAGAGCTTTACTTGGCACGCAGCCTGTATTTAAACAGTCACCTCCCATTTGATGTTTTTCTATCAAGGTAACTTTCGCTTTCACTGTCGCTGCAATATAGGCAGAAACCAAACCTCCTGAACCCGCGCCAATGACAATCAAATTATTATCAAAGACTTTGGGTTTAATAACCTTTGAATAGATCTGTCGGCGTTGCAGCAAAACAAGCACACGCTTTGCTAACAGCGGAAAAACGCCTAAAAGAACAAATGCCACGATAAGACCAGGCGTTAAAATATTTTGTCCCGCCTCAATTCTAGCCAACTCCGTCCCGGCATTTATAAACACAGCCGTTCCAGCTAACATTCCCAACTGGCTGACCCAATAAAATGTTGAGGATTTAATTGAAGACAATCCCATAGCGAGATTAATTAACGCTGGCGGAAAAATGGGTACCAATCGTAAAGTAAATAAATAAAAGGCCCCTTCTTTCTCTACGCCGAGGTTAATGGCATTTAGCCGTGCGCCAAATTTTATATTTACCCAATCACGCAGCAAATATCTGGCCGCGAGAAAAGCAAACAGTGAACCAATGCTGCTGGCAAATGACACCAACAACACTCCCCACCAAAAGCCAAAAATAGCTCCGCCCGCCAACGTTAGAACAGCGCCCGCTGGGAGTGCTAACGTAAACACAATGACGTAAACTAAAAAATAGGACATCGCCGCCAGAAAAAAATTGTCAGCGGTATATTGCTCAATCTCCTTTTTTTGTTGGGAGAAAAAATCGAGCGTCAGGTACTGGCCTATATCGTAATAAAAAAACAACAACACAAGAGTGCCGATAACAGTTGCGAGAATTACCTTTTTTTGCCCATTTACCATTAAAAGTGTCCAAAGAGTGAGTCGAACCAAAATAAAATAGCACAGCTACGCGCGCGCTAAGAACCTGACCATTATACAAATATCAAAGTAACGGCCTCAGCAGAAGTTAGAGTAACTGAAGTTGGAGTACCCACATCCCAATAGAGTTCAACGCGCAGATAAAATAAAATTAAACCCAGCCACCGGGGCAGCTTTACAGTGACAAATTCGGCCACTCGTATTTAAACGGGCCACTATTTCCACCCCAAGCCCTTGAAAAGTCTTCAATCATCCCAATTATTAGTTCCCAAGGCCAAGTTATACACAGACTCAATCGACTTATCCTGCACTTTTTACTCTGCAAGCTGTCAATTAACATCTTGCGTCCTATTTTCATAATGACTTGGTCGATGGTACGATAACCGAAAATCTACACCCTCGGCAGGTACAACTAACATCCCCGGCAAGGGGGAAACTCGGAGTGAACTTATGAGCGGCACCGTCGTACATGTAACCGATGCGTCTTTTGAACAAGAAGTGATTAATTCTGACGTTCCCGTATTAGTGGATTACTGGGCAGAATGGTGTGGCCCCTGTAAAATGATTGCACCAGTACTAGAAGAATTAGCCTCAACCTACTCTGGTAAAGTTAAAATTTGCAAAGTTGATGTCGATGCCAATAAAGACGCGGCACAAAAATATGGTATTAGAGGTATCCCCACGTTAATGCTATTTAAAGACGGCAGTGCTCAAGCAACAAAAGTAGGGGCCCTATCAAAAACTCAGCTCGAAGAGTTCGTCAACAGCTCGCTTTAAATACTCTAAGCCTTTGATTTAAATGACAAAAAGGGCCTGCAAGTAATTTGTCGACCCTTTTTGTTTATCTAAGCCTTGCAATGGCAAATAAGCACTCACTACAAGCCCATCAAATGAATGAACCGGCAACAACAAGATTGTGACACCTTCTAGCTAACGTGGGTGCGTTCTAAAAATAGATATCTCACCGCTTTCTCTTAAGCTTGCATTTAAACGAAGGCGTTATTCAAAATAAGTAGAATCCTCAATTTATAACATTTAGGCTGGACGCTCAATACATTCGATGCTAAAGTTAGTTTTATAACTATATTCCTTTCGTTTCGAACCCATCAATCCAAATACATCGGTAACGTATAAAAGCCAGAATCTCGAGCTTTAACCGTCGTGTTTTTATCTTGCTGCACCCGAAATGTTCATACCCCGGCGCACTTGTAACACTTTAATCGACCCACTTGATATTTATTAACGCCTTCCACAAGGCTCAAACTTGCCACTCAAAAAATTTATTTTCTGTCTGACACTCCGTCATCACAACTATTATTGCCATCATAACTATGAATTTAACTGATCTAAAAACAAATCCTATCTCCGAACTTGTCAAAATCGCTGAAAAAATGGGTCTTAGCAATGTAGGCCGATCGCGAAAACAAGATATTATTTTCGCGATTCTTAAGCGGCACGCGAAAAGTGGTGAGGATATTTATGGCGATGGCGTGTTAGAAATTCTGCAAGACGGATTTGGATTTTTACGATCAGGTGATAGCTCTTACTTAGCGGGCCCGGATGATATATATGTTTCCCCCAGTCAAATTCGTCGCTTTAATCTTCGTACCGGCGATACAGTTTCTGGCAAAATTCGCCCCCCTAAAGACGGCGAAAGATATTTTGCGCTACTTAAAGTTAACGAAATTAATTTTGACCAACCCGATAACTCTAAACAAAAAATTCTGTTTGAAAATTTAACGCCTCTATTTCCCGATGAGCGCCTGACCTTAGAACAAGGCAACGGCAGTACCGAAGACTTGTCAGGCCGAATTATCGATTTATGCGCACCTATAGGCAAAGGTCAACGAGGCTTAATTGTCTCTCCACCTAAAGCCGGTAAAACCATTATTTTGCAAAACATGGCCCAAGCAATTATTCGTAACAACCCCGAGTGCTACGTCATTGTCTTGCTGATAGATGAGCGACCAGAAGAAGTTACCGAAATGGTTCGCTCAGTACGGGCCGCAGAAGTCATAGCCAGTACTTTCGATGAGCCTCCAGCACGTCACGTACAAGTTGCCGAGATGGTCATTGCAAAAGCCAAGCGCTTAACAGAACACAAACGAGACGTTATTATTTTACTCGACTCGATTACCCGACTTGCCCGCGCGTACAACACTATCGTACCTTCATCAGGAAAAGTTCTCACCGGTGGTGTAGATGCCCATGCGTTAGAACGACCCAAACGATTTTTTGGTGCTGCACGTAATATCGAAGAAGGAGGCAGCCTTACTATTATTGCCACCGCTCTAATCGATACCGGTTCTAAAATGGATGAGGTTATCTACGAAGAATTTAAGGGCACCGGTAATATGGAGCTTCATCTCGATAGAAAAATTGCAGAAAAACGCATCTACCCCGCTATTAATATTCGCCGTTCGGGTACCCGCCGCGAAGAGCGCCTCACTAGCGATGCTGAGCTGCAGCACATGTGGATTTTGCGCAAGTTACTGCACTCTATGGAAGATTCGCCTGCGGTTGAATTTCTCATTGAGAGGCTAAAAAATACTAAAACTAACGACGAATTTTTCAAGTCTATGAAACGTCAAAAAACGGGAAAAATTGCTTAGGCATTTATCCTGATGTATCTTTCCTAATACGTCTAACTACTCCTAGGCAGTGACACGCTGCTTACACACACAGCCCTCAACGGTTACAATGATCACTTTGTTGCCCTGAGAGCGAGCGTGTAAATGAGCCTGCAATTTACTGACCTTCGAGAATTTATCGCCTACCTTGAATCTATTGGCGAGCTCGTCAGAATTTCTCAAGCTATAGACCCCAATCTGGAAATGACCGAAATCTGCGACCGTACATTAAAACGTCGTGGTCCAGCGATACTGTTCGAGAACCCAACCGGGTTTAATATCCCTGTACTGGGGAATTTATTCGGTACGGAAAAACGTATTGCCCTTGCTATGGGCCAAGAAGAGGTTTCTGCTCTCAGAAGTGTTGGAGAACTCCTCGCCTTTTTAAAGGAACCAGAGCCGCCGAAAGGGCTTAAAGATCTTTGGCAAAAAGCGCCGATTTTTAAACAGGTTCTTCACATGAACCCCAAGGTGATCAGTCGAGCTCCTTGCCAAAAAAACAAAATACTCGGTGATGACGTCGACCTATCGTGGCTACCGATACAAACCTGCTGGCCAGACGATGCTGGGCCGTTAATCACATGGCCTTTAGTCGTTACCCGAGGACCCAATAAAGATCGACAGAACCTGGGTATTTACCGACTCCAAGTCATTGCTAAAAACAAGCTCATTATGCGCTGGTTGTCACACCGCGGTGGTGCTCTTGATTTTAGAGAGTGGCAAGAACAACATCCGGGCGAAGCGTTTCCTGTTGCCGTTGCACTCGGTGCCGACCCGGCAACCACATTGGGCGCTGTTACACCCGTCCCCGATACATTGTCAGAATACGGTTTTGCCGGGCTCTTAAGGGGCTCAAAAACCGAAGTCACCCAATGTATAAATTCAGATCTTCAGGTTCCAGCTCACTCGGAAATTGTTCTTGAAGGAGTCATAGAAGCTGGAGAATTTGCCGACGAGGGCCCGTTTGGAGACCATACCGGCTACTACAATGAGGTCGATCGTTTCCCGGTATTTACAGTCACAGCCATCACTCACAGAGACAATCCAATCTACCACAGCACATACACTGGCCGACCACCTGACGAACCAGCTATGCTGGGATTAGCACTCAATGAAGTTTTTGTTCCATTATTACAAAAAACATTTCCAGAAATCACCGATTTTTATCTTCCACCCGAGGGCTGTTCGTATCGGCTAGCGGTTGTCACCATTAAAAAACAATATCCAGGTCACGCCAAGCGCATCATGATGGGAGTATGGTCTTTTCTCCGACAATTTATGTACACCAAGTTTGTCGTCGTTACTGATGACGACGTTGATGCGCGAAACTGGGAAGATGTTATATGGGCAATGACGACCCGTATGGACCCCGCTAGAGACACGGTTATTGTTGAAAATACACCCATCGACTATTTGGATTTTGCTTCTCCGGTATCGGGGCTGGGATCAAAAATCGGCTTCGATGCAACCAATAAATGGCCGGGAGAAACAACTCGCGAATGGGGTAAACCCATCGCCATGGACAAAGATGTCGTCGAAAAAATTGATGGCCTATGGGATTCGCTTGGAATAGAAAAATAGTCTCTGACATGAATGGCACTTACTTAAGCGTAAGACCGGTGTTTATCCCCATAAAAACATCTGTGGCATGGATGCCACAGTTGAGCTACATGGACGCATTTACCGCATTTTTTATGGGGATAAACACCGGTCTTACGCGGATCGAAGCTAAAACACTGCCACTTAAGTAAGTGCCATTCGTCTCTGACATTAGCGACTTAATAATCACTTACGAAAAATACTAAAAAGTTAATACCGCAACCGTTTCATAGTGGTAAGTCGAAGGAAATAAATCCAACAACGTCACAGACTGCAACTTAAACTTAACATCTATCGATTGTAGATCGCGCGCAAGTGTTGCCGCATTACAGCTCACATAAACTAATTGCTTTGGTCGAAAAACCCTTACCCAAGCGTTTAAAGCGGGAAACCCTTTTCTTGGAGGGTCGACTAAAAAAGTATCGTATTGAGATTTTGGTAATCGACGCCTGAATGTTTTTAGCGCGGCATCGCTAAACAAGTCTAACGAAAAAGCATTATCGGCCTCTGTTAAATTAAAATCGACGAGAGTTCGTTGTAAGGGAACGCCTTTTTTAGCCGCATCATCCAATATGGCGTTAGACAAATTGCCACTACCGGAAAATAAGTCGAGTAAACTCTTTGGTGCTTTAGCTCTCATTGTCACTGCGTCCGTCACTAGACATTTTAATTTTTTATTCATCTCGGCATTAACTTGGGTAAAACCACCTTGCGCGTAGCTATCGTTCCACGTTAGCTTCACCTCGCTAGAGCCTGCGCAACTAGCGTCTACCTGAGAGGGCTTAGTAAAAATAACTTTGTCGTCATCAAAGTTTTCGTCCTGATTAAAATAAATTTCGCAATGCCCTCTTCCCGAATGATGACTTGCCCAAGACTTATCAGCATACAATTGATCCAATGTATCTCGAAGCTCATCACGGATAATTTTGCACTTGGAAATTTCAACAATACGATCGTTTACGGGATCAAGTAAGCCAATGTATTGATGGCGGTAATGTAACTGAATCCGATTGCGATAGCCTAATCGATGAGGTGCTTCAATAGATTTCACGCTCTCCTTATCGAAGCTTGTCGCATCGAGCAGAGGACTAAGTATTTTAATTAAGGCTGACTGCTTAAAAGCGAGCTCACTGAGATAATCAGTATGGAGGTAATGACAGCCAGGACAGCTGTCAAAATGTTCACACTCGGCCTCTATGCGATTTTCGGCAATCGTTTCCAGAGATTCCAATCGTGCAAATTGTACGCCTTTGCTTTTTTTATAAATCCGTCCAACACCCGTTTCACCGGGAAGCGTTTTGGCGATAAACGTAATGGAATTTTCTTTCTTACTAACACCTTGACCCAAGGGGTCTAGATGTTCGACATTAAACGCAATTTTTTCTTGTGTTTGGCTTCCTTTATTTTTACGAGCAGTCTTAAGAACTCTTCCAACACTTGTAGTAGGCGTATTTTTAAATCGGCGACCTCGACTAGACCGCTTGCCTTTATTTGAGTTCATTCCCATCAGAGAAAATACTCACTTCTACACTTGCTCAGAACCAAAATGGCGAGCATCATTTATGAAATGGCCCGCACAATCGGCGTAACCCAAATTTAGCGAATACGCTAAATGCCCTGTCTCAATCTTGCTAACTGCTGTATATAACTCTGCATTATCGGAGCGTTGCCCTACATTACCTTTATTCAAGAGTGAAAATAGGTGCCGACAAACTACCATCAACGCCAGCGCAAATAAAGCACTATTCCTATCATACCGGCGAGTACAGCTACTCTTTACGGTATTACAATTGGTTTTCTACCTGCCTTTTTATTTGTTTTAACATTACATTTCGTACAATACCACTAAAAGGACGAATAAGAACCCAATACAAAATTAGCAACGTCTTGGCCATAGCGCCATAACAAACGAATCGGGTTTCTGTAATAAAACGAGTTTTATTTCTATCAATTGGGATCAGTAAATAGTTTGTCACTCCCTTCGCGTATCCTTGCTCCTTGAATGAAATAAAATCTTGCGGGGGATATTTTTTAATGCCACCCCTAACAGGGCTTGCAATCACTCCCAGCACAAGTTCGCGATTCTGCAACTGCTCTAATTCTACTAAACCATTGTCTATAAACCCCTGAATACTATTCATTCCCTTGGGCATTCCCCGAAGACGAAACAACATTCTAAATACAATCGAACGCTCAAAATCAACCTCCCTCATCAAGGAATAAATTACGTCAGCTGACGCATTGATTTCAATTGAGTGAATTTCTTTAAATAAATAATTTGATAAGTACTTGTCTATAAGCAACATTGGACGAACAATCTTTGTAATCAATGAGTATCCGGTTGAACAATGTTACACTAGGCCGCTCAGTGACCATACCCCGCCGCCTCACCTATTTCCTTGACTTAAAAGAGATTGCACGCAATGAGTGTCCACGTCGTCTTCGTCTGCCTTGGCAACATATGCCGCTCGCCTAGCGCCCAAGGAGTACTTGAAAAGCTAATTGTAGAAGCGGGGTTAGAAAATAGCATTACTGTCGATTCCTGTGGCACAGCTGCCTTTAATGTGGGCAAAAATCCCGATCCACGAGCTGTAGCCGCCTGCCAACGAAAAGGCTACGATATTAGTCAACAAATCGCCAGGCAGATCAACGACGATGACTACAGCAAAGCCGATTATGTTATTGCCATGGATAGTATCAACTTAATGAGTGTTAAAGCTTGGGCTCCCAAAGGCTACCAAGGCACTCTTAGCCTTTTTATGCGGTTTGCCGGAGGTGGTGAACACGCTCAAATACCTGACCCTTATTATCAAGAGGCTGACAAGTTTGACGGCGTAATCAGTGTGTTAGAAAAAGCCTGCGCTGGCCTACTGGATAACATCCAAGAAACCCATATGAATTAACGAAAATAATAAACCCTAACATAATAACTGTGCTATAAATGAGTTACTCGCTAGAAGGCCCTATAGCAACCCAGCTAGCACTCACTAAATCAATGCCTTTGCACTGTATTTTTGCATCAAATACCGCTGCTTCTGACACCTTACCCACACCCTTTGGCGTCCCCGTCATAACAATATCACCATCATTTAATGTCATAAACAATTGCAGCTCTCGTAGTATATCACTCGGCTGATACATCATTGAATCAATGCCGCCCGATTGAACCAGCGCACCGTCGATATTCAATTCAACCGTCAGGCAATTAACTTCTTTTGGCAGAGCCACAAAATGGCTAAACAATGCTGCGCCATCGAATGCCTTTGCGCGCTCCCAAGGCAGCCCTTTTAATTTAAGCTGCGTTTGAAGTTTTCTTTTGGTCAGATCCAAACCTACTCCCACCGAGGAAAACTGGTTATTTTCAACCAACAAAGCTATTTCCGCCTCATAATGCAACGGCTCGCCTAAAAAAGAATTAAGGTCGCTAGTAATAGCAGAGTTTGGTTTAACAAAAATAACCATATCGCTGGGAATATCGTTACCCAATTCTTCTATGTGAGCAACATAGTTTCTGCCGATGCAGACAATTTTGGACGGCTGAACGGCTCGCCCCTCTACTATAACGCAATTCATAGGATGTCGTCTGTCATTGCAATAATATCAAAAATGGATCACTTAAAAATTGATTAAACGCTAAGATTCTAACGCCTGACTCCAGCGTTGATGCCACATTTGAACAATCGGTTCGTTTGAGCCAATCACTATGGATTGCAAACCACCCGACAATCCTTTCTGGCACTGCTCCGCAATGGGTAAATCTTCAGTTTCAAATATTTCTCCACCAAAATTAAACGCCTGCTGACTTTCTTCTTTGCGCAACGGATCATCGTAAACACCGGTAAAATGAACGACTGAGGTATCTACCGTTCGCCCCGGCTCTACACGAATTATCTGTGCATCACTCGGATTAACAATCACCACTGTGCCGGGAAAAATAGTGTGGCTAATCGCACCCGGTATACGCAGCGGCCACTCCGACCGAGGCTTGTCGGCCAGTTTTTCAATGCCTCGTAAAGGGAATGACCAGCGCGTATGTAAACCAAACTCATCAATCACTGCATGCGGGGTCATCATCGGCGTTAACGAATCTCGATGCAAAACATTAAAGTGATAGCTTTCGTGACTTAAGCTCACAACCAATTTCCAATTTGCCTTAACGTCGAAGCACCGGCTTTCTAAGGTATGAACTGTATCCAAGCCAAAACCGGAAAACTCATCGGCAATATCGTCTAGCGCATGGTCAATTTTTTCGGGTTCCATTTCTGATCTTAGCCCAACGACAATGAGCCCGGAACGATCAGAAACGGGCAATGAAACCAAACTACATTTATCTTTGGCTAAGCTAAAACTCAGATCATTGGGCCGCCCCGCTAATTTCCCGTCAAGGTTATAGCTCCAACCATGAAAACCACAGGTCAACCGTTTCTTAGTCCCGCAACCCGTTGCAACTTGAGCGCCGCGATGTGCGCAGGCATTGATGAAGGCTCGTAATTCACCATCGCTATCACGGGTTACAACAATGGGTACGCCCATTGACTCCGCTGTAATATAGGAGTTCGCCTCAGCTACTTCACCAGCAAAGCCAATCACCTGGGGCGTTTCAAAAAATAATTTTTCTCGTTCTAGTTGCCAGCGTTTATCATCTAAAAATACCGATGCGGGTTCGTTCATTGAGCCAGTAGTTTCATCAGTAGTGTTGGTCTGTACACGGTGAATTAAGCGTTCGATCAGTTGCTGCGATTTATCTTTATTCATATCGTCACGTTTTCACTGCTGCATCATAACTGTGCCACCAGTTTATCAACAGCTCACCTCTGCGGGCTGTTTTTATTTGGCCTTTTATTATTCAAGGGTCGCGCAGCCTTGCGTTCTCTATACATCAAACAACGTACTTCTATAATAACGCAACTCTTCGATTGAATCTTTAATGTCATCCAATGCCAAATGGCTACCACTTTTTTTCATCCCATTCAATATTTTGGGCTTCCAGCGGCGCGCTAACTCTTTCAAACTACTAACATCCAAATTACGATAATGAAAAAACTCTTCAAGCTTGGGCATATAGTTGGCTAAAAAACGACGATCCTGGCATATGCTATTTCCACACATTGGCGAGTCGCCTTGTTGTAAATGCTTTTGTAAAAATTTTATTGTTTGTTCCTCCGCTTCAGCAAGAGAAATTTTGCTGTCACGAACCCTTTGCGTCAATCCCGACTGGCCGTGCTGGCGGGTATTCCAAGCATCCATCCGACCTAGTATTTCATTCGATTGATGAATTGCGAGCTCAGGTCCGATGGCAATCTCTCTAAGATCAGCATCTGTAACAATGGTGGCAATTTCAATAATCGTATCTGTTTCGGGTTTTAAACCCGTCATCTCAAGGTCAATCCAAATTAGTCGGTTTAGTTCTGGCATAGATATACAACTCCTCATTCGTAGGTGCCAGTATACCTTTGGAATCAGCAAGCGAAAGCCTACTATAAGTGTATTCTTTGTTCATTATGCCAGCTGTTACTTTGTTATTTGTAGTAGCAGGTCTGAACCAGTAAGCTTGTCACATTAATCACCACTCAGT
>JAJRPK010000405.1 GCA_024280785.1 Gammaproteobacteria bacterium | reverse complement strand
TCCTGGAACAAAAAGTAGAAGTGCCCACGGGTGTAGCCCGTTACCCCAAAGAGGTGATGTTGTTTCCTCGCTCTTGGTGTGACAACGTTTATGCCAATATCGTGCAATGGAAAGAATACGATGTGGGTGGTCATTTCGCGGCGGTAGAAAGGCCAGCAGAATTTATCACCGAGTTGCGAGCATTTGCTCGACAAGTGGTAAGCTAAAGGTCGTTTGTCAACGTCTCATTAGAGTGGCTCATTGTAGTGCCTCATTATAGTTTCTCATCATAGATAATAGAAAAATTCGTTAGGTAACGTCATGATAAAGCTTAATATTATTCTCATTGGTAGCGCGGGTTTTATCATGTTTTTAATCGCTGCCGTTATGCTGAACTTTGCCGAGCAGTTAAGTGGTTCTATGCGTTATTGGTTGACCGTTCCCCCGTTAGGGGTGGCAGCCTATGTTTACGTGGTTAACCTCCTCAAGGTGCACGCTAGTGATGGCCAAGGTATTGTTCCCAGTGCGCTTATGGGCGATGTGTTAATGGCAACGGCTATTGCCGCCACTATATTTTTATTGTTTGCTGCCCTGATGTTGGGAATTTCCTCATTGATTAAGCCCTAGTAAATAACGAAGCAAGCGAAGAACGTTAACATCGCGGCTTGAAGGCTGTTAATAAGTGCTCAACCGACCAATCTTATGACCAAAAACGGTGCTCAAGATTGCGAATTGCTCATGGAAAGAGCGGCCGCTCACTCGTATAATACGCTCAGTTTTAGCGTGCTCGACCACTGTGTGTTTTGGTTTTTGATTCATAGACAGTGAGAGCAAAAAACCTTATATAAATTCGTCAATTGTCCGGGGATAACCATGTACGATTTAATTATTAAAAATGGCAAGATTGTCGATGGCACGGGCGGGCCAGCCTATGCCGGTGATGTCGCCATTTCCGATGGTGTGATTGCTGCTGTTGGTCAAGTGACCGGCGATGCGAAAGAAACGATAGATGCGAAGGGCAATATTGTTACACCCGGTTGGGTCGACACGCATTCTCATATGGATGGACAGGCAACTTGGGACCCATACTGTAGCCCCGCTAACCATCATGGAATCACTACTTTGGTAATGGGTAATTGCGGGATTGGCTTTGCGCCTTGTAAGCCTACCGAAGAAGCTCGCCAGCAATTGATCGAAGTGGTTGAAGACGTAGAAGATATTCCCGGCACGGCATTGGTCGAAGGAATTAGTTGGGACTGGGAAACCTTTCCTGAATATTTAGATGCGTTAGATAAAATGCCGCGAGCAGTAAATGTTGCGGTTCAGGTTCCTCACTGTGCAATTCGTACTTATGTTATGGGCGATCGAGGCGCTAATAATGAGCGTGCAACACCCGAAGACGTCGAGCAAATGTCGAACTTGGTAGCCGAGGGCATAGAAGCGGGTGCGGTAGGTTTTACTACATCGCGAACTGAACTCCATAAAACCCGTAACGGCATCTCTATGCCTGGAACGTATTCCGAGAAAGACGAATTGTTTGGCATCGGCGAAAAAATGGGCGAGATGGGCAAGGGTTTTTACGGCATGGTGTCTGACTGGGATGAAGAGACATGGCGTGAAGAAATGGAGTGGATAAAACGTATCTCTATTGATAACAATGTTCGCTACAATTTTGTGTTGTTCTATCAAAGCGAAGAAGAATGGCCGCGCGTTCAGGCGCAACTGGATTTTGTTCGTGAGGCGAACAAAGAAGGCGCACAATTGATGGCGCATGTGGGCGCTCGCCCGGTTAGTGTTTTAATGAGCTTTCACGGTACTGTACATCCATTTTTTCTCCATCAGAATTTTTCTCCGCTTATGGAACTCAGTCCCGAAGAGCGAATGAAAAAATTAAAGGACCCCGAAGTACGGGCCGCGATTTTAGCTGAACCCACACCCGTGATGGATCATCCTGTGGCCGATCGTATGACAGGTGAGTTTGACGGCATGTACGAATTGGGTGAAGAGCCTA
Source organism: Gammaproteobacteria bacterium (assembly GCA_024280785.1). GTDB lineage: Bacteria > Pseudomonadota > Gammaproteobacteria > Pseudomonadales > UBA7434 > UBA7434. The sequence continues at coordinate 1,767 of JAJRPK010000405.1, read as the reverse complement.
ATTACGAGCCTACGCTAGACGAAAGTATTGGTGCTAAGGCAAAGGCGACGGGCGTGACACCGCAAGAATATGCCTACGATGCGTTGCTTAAGCGCGATGGCAAAGCGATGTTGTATTTTCCGATTATGGGCTACGGTGAAGGCAATCTCGACCGCCAGTTCGATTTGTTAAAAAATGAGAATACGGTGATTAGTCTGGCGGATACCGGTGCGCACTGCGGTGTACTGGCCGATGTGTCGATGCCAACCTACTTGCTCAGCTATTTTGCTCGCGATCGTAAGCGCGGTCAGTTTGCGTTAGAAGAAGCTGTGAGGATGCACACACACGATACCGCCAGAGCCGTTAATTTAGAAGATCGCGGTACCTTAGAAGTGGGCATGCGAGCGGATATCAATGTTATCGACTACGATAATTTGAAAATTCTTGCCCCCGAAGTGATCTACGACCTGCCAGCAGGGGGTCGACGTGTTTTCCAGGGAGCTGAAGGCTATAAGTACACAATAGTGGCGGGCAAGGTCATTATGCAAGATGGCGTCGAAACCGATGCCATGCCAGGCTCTTTGATACGTGGAGCACAGCCAGCGCCACATGCTGCGTAGTTCGTCAATGTGCTAGGCTAGTAAAGCTTAAAGCCGGTTCAATGAATATTGAGCCGGCTTTTTCTATTTCGGATATAATGGTTTTTGATATGTCGGTATAGCGGCAAGCGATACCGAAAATTAATAGCTTAAATCTAAATAAAACGAAGAGAATTTTATGTCCAACATTGTAGAAGAGATTGCAACGGCCACTAATCAATTAACCGGTGTTGGCGCACCGTTTGAATTGGTTGAGCAGCAGCGAAATGGCATTGCTTATAAGGTCTATAAAAACGCTCCGGCAACGGTAAGAGAATCACTTGCGGTAGGCCGTGCACACGGCGATGCCTTGTTTGTTCAGTTCCAGGGAGATTCCTGGTCTTTTAAGCGTTTTTTCGCTGAAGTCGATGCCATCGCCTACCAGCTGGTACACGAATACAAGCTTAAAAAAGGCGATCGTGTGGCTATTGCGATGCGTAACTATCCTGAATGGATGAGTATATACGCTGCCGTTATCTCGCTGGGTACAGTGGTTGTTCCGTTAAATAGCTGGGGTAACAAGGACGATTTGGTGTACGGGGTACAGGATTGCGGTGCCAGCGTGGTATTTTGTGATCAACAGCGATATAACTACCTTAGCGATGAGCTAGAAAATCTTCAGACTAAAGCTGTTGTGGTTCGTGCCGACGAGGCAATAAGTAACGACCGTGCCGTATCTTTCGAAACGCTGGTCGGCGATTTACTAAAAGAAAATGCGAACTTGCCCGAGTTTGATTCTTATGCTTTCGATATTACTGCAGATGATGCGGCGATGATTTTGTATACCTCCGGGACTACGGGCAGACCGAAAGGTGCATTGAGTTTTCACAGTAATATTGTACAAGTGTTAGTTAATTTTGATTTTCATGCAACCCTGTCGGCAATGACAAATTCAAAAATCATTGAAAAAATGATGACGGGCCCCTTCCCTTCTAAATCGCTATTGGCTGTGCCATTGTTCCACGTATCGGGTTTGTACGCCCAGTTTTTATTATCGCTAAGAGGTGGCCGAAGCATTTATATAATGTACAAATGGAACCCTGATGAAGCATTGCAACTGATACAGGACGAACGCATTACCAATTTAGGAGGGGCGCCATCAATGGTGTTGGATGTGTTAGACCACCCTGAATTTGATAATACTGACACG
>JAJRPK010000404.1 GCA_024280785.1 Gammaproteobacteria bacterium | reverse complement strand
TGGAAAAAAGCCTTACTGGACAGTAAAAGTGTAACCCATGTATCTTGCGTAAACTGTTACCGATGTAGGTTGGATGTACAGTTGCCCGACGGCAAGTAACTTTTTTTCAACAGCAAAAAAAAGTCACCAAAAAATGCCGTAAGCGTTCCGTCGCTTAAGCGCGGAAGCTTACGAGTACGGTTATTTGTGAATATCCACACTGCGTGTTTTGCACCGACTTTGGTAAGCCATCAAGAACAGTAGTTTCGTTGTTGCTTGGAACTAGCCTGGGGCAGCTCATTGATGGTGGCTCAAATGAGTGGGGTAAAAGAAGTTGGGTTGTAAAAAATCATAGTTATTTACGTGAGTGCGGTCAAACTATAAAGAGTTTGTTTAAAAAGCACGCCAGCGCAACTTGATGTGTTTTTGTCGAATCGCTATTTCTTTTCGACGTTCTTCTTCACTAACGATTGGTGTGTCTTTAGGTAATATCGAAGCGAGGTCGTTTAACTTGACTAAGTAAGCGGCGGTTGTGGGTAGCTCAATTTCTCTAAAGTCTTCTCGAAAGACGAACCGAAATGCATGGAATCCCTTTTTAATGCCGGTGGTGGCCACCCAGCCTTGAACTCCTGGATCTTGCTTGGAAATAATAAAATAGCGTGAACCGTCACTGGCTACGGGTAATTGATGGCCTGTTAAACTGCTGGTGTAGTTTTGTTGATCAGGGCCTTCCATCCATAGATTGTTGAGTTGAATCGCAATGTAATAGGGTTCAACAGGTGAGGTAATTTTAATAACCAATGCCTCATCGTCTTCTAACTCAAAAATCCCCGATGAATAAATTTGCTGCGCACCGGCGACTCCGCCAGCGGTAAAGGGCAGCTCGGGGTCAAATATACCATTAACGGCCAAATTTCTTTTGCCGTCGTTGTTAGCGTCACGCGCCATCTCTAGTGGAAATTCCATGAGCAAGTTCCAAAAACGAACCTGGTTAGGAATTTCTTCAGCAATGTAATGAATCTTTTCAGCAACTTGCTCTACGGTAATCGGTGGGCGACTTTTACCTATTGAATCGAGCCGGGTAATATCCATCATTAATGGAACTTCGTTCTCCCAGTCGGAAAATATTTCTCGTACGGCCACCCAGCGTGCGTTTGCTATAGCTTCAACTTTAGTACTAGCGCAAGTCATTAGTTTTTTCGATAGTAAAAAACTTCCTTTATAACCCTCGGGTTTTTTTGGCCCAATAAGTAATTCAAATCGACCTTTTTTATCGACATCTAACTCAAAGGAATTGATGAATCCGACTGTTTGACTTTTACATTCCGCCATTTCCGCTAGTTCGCCGGTATGCCCAGGCACGTCAGTAATCGTTTGAAAAGTCACTAGACGAGGAGCCTTAGGGCCTTTTACTCCACGAATCGACGTTTTCCACTCTTTGGTATTAGCGGCTTTGGCTGTTATTTTATAATAACCGGTTGAATCGATGGGTGCTTTTAGGTACATGGCGTCGGGGTTTTCTCCAGTCCATTTACGCAGCATATTCATCGAACGAAAAAACTCAGGGAATTGTGGGTCAGCGCGAAATTCAAACTCAATGGAACGGTTGAGATGCCCTAACATATAACGATAACCTTCAGCCAGTCCTCTGTCAGAGACGGCGGGCGGGAAGTGCTCTGGGAGAACTAAGGTTTCTCGAGCTTTGATTAAACCATCAATGAGGGCTTGCCACGCATTGTCCAGAGTCGGCATTGTTTCATCGCTGAGTTGATAAACGTCGTGAGAGGGTTGTTCATCGTGTCCATTTTTATTATGTAGTTGCTCATTAGCGTGCAGTTGAGAAGAAAAATGGAGTAGCAGAGTGAATGGTATTAGCGTAAGGAGATTTCTGATTGTAGGTTTTGACATGATGTAATCCTGAAATTGCTGGTGTCAGTGTTTGCTGGAATGTTGTATTTTAAATACGTAAAATGCTGCTGGGTAATCTTTTTTAAGTTCAATCTGTTCTAAATTCAATCTGTGCCAAGTTCAATCGGAGTATACAATCTGCTTGCGTTGGCGGAACATTAAAGTGTCGACGGTTGGTTATTTTGAGGGGTTTTGCTAGCTTACACCCAAAAATTGCTAGATATTTTGCCAGTAACTGTATCTTTTTTATATAATCGTCACCTACTTAAGCTAGCTATATCAGTGCGCGCTGCACTTCATCACTTATCGGTCGGACCCATTATGAAAGTCGCTCAAGATTCAGTTGTAACCTTTAATTACATTCTCAGTAATTCTGCGGGTGAAGAGTTGGAGCGTTCTGAGCATAATGATCCAACGGCCTATTTACATGGCCATTTTAATATTATGTTCGGCTTGGAAAGTGCATTAGAAGGTAAATCCGTTGGGGATTCATTTGTCGTAAACCTTAGGGCGGCAGAGGCTTATGGCAAGCGAGTGGAAAATAGTAGCCAACGCGTACCGATTAAACATTTGGCTAAAACAAAAAAAACCAAATTAAAGGTGGGCTCCATAGTTAAAATAAACACTGAAGATGGCGCCAAAGACGCGACGGTTCTTAAAGTCGGAAAGTTTAACGTCGATGTTGATACCAATCACCCGCTCGCGGGGGTTGATCTGCAGTTTTCCATTGATATTTTGGATGTGAGAGATGGGACGGCCGAAGAAATTTCGCACGGGCACGCGCATGGGCTTGGGGGCCATCAGCATTAAGTTCACTCTGCTATCTAACGTTTAGTTTTTTTGCTAAAAAAAATATTTGTACACCAAGAAATAGGTATTGTTATGGCTATGGCTTTTATTGTTAATTGTTTGGTGGTTGTGCTGGTCGTAGTTATACACTATGAATTTTTATACCGGCTTACTTTATACTTGCCGGCGGTAAATGTTGAGCATCGATCACGAATAGTGCTAAGTGTATTGGGTGCTTTGATTGCGCATGCGATAGAGGTTTGGGTGTTCGCGGTCGCCTATTTTTTTATGCTCAAGCAAAAGGACTGGGGAACGCTAGAGGGAAGTATAGCGGGCAGTTTATCGGATTGTGTTTATTTCTCGTTCACAACCTTTACGACTTTGGGCTTCGGTGATATCGAGCCTTTGGGTTTGATTCGGTATTTGACCGGCATCGAAGCTTTGACCGGTTTGGTATTGATTACTTGGACCGCGTCTTTTTTATATATCGAGATGCAGCGATTTTGGAATTCAAATTGATGGGTGACAGGATCTCGATAATATTATTTTTACAGCATTGTTTAGATACTATTGTTTTGGTAGCAGGGTATCCGATAATGCGGTAGAGCTATCCACACTGTCGAACGACGGATTACTGGGTATGCAGGTACTTATTTAAAAAGCCAACGACTCTAAGTTCGTATTCT
>JAJRPK010000403.1 GCA_024280785.1 Gammaproteobacteria bacterium | reverse complement strand
TCGGGGTCGTGGAGTTGATTTTGAAGAAGTCAGAAATTATCATCCCGGTGACGATATTCGATCCATAGACTGGCGAGTAACGGCCCGGACAGGCATCGCCCACACTAAACTGTATCGCGAAGAGAGAGAGCGCCCAGTATTAGTCGTTGTAGACCAGCGCCAATCGATGGCCTTTGGCAGTGAAAACTGCTTCAAGTCAGTACAAGCTGCAGAAATTGCCGCTTTGCTCTGCTGGGCAGCGCTAAAGCAAAACGATAGGATCGGCGGCTTAGTGTTTGATGATCAAAGGCATCAGGAAATTAGACCCGCAAGAAGTAAGTCTTCTGTATTACGGCTACTTAGTGCCATAGATACATTTAATCATCGACACGGCATTTCCAACAATGATTCCGACGATAACTCCGACGATAACTTCCACCATAACAACAGCTACCCCACCCCCAATTATTCATCAACGAAAGCTGCCAAAAAAATCAATGATGTCATCGTCGAACTGCGTCGTATTGCCAAGCCTGGCAGCGCGCTTTTTATTATCAGTGATTTTATCGGGCTAGATCAAGAAGGGATAAAGCAGCTGCACCAGCTAAAACGCCACTGTGATGTCAGCGCTATATTTGTTAGCGATAAAATGGAGCGACAATTACCCAATAGAGGTCGCTACCCATTTACCGACGGCGTAAAGCGCCAAATATTTGATGCAAGCGCTAGAAATATGGCTAACGAATTTGAACAGCGGTTTAAGCAGCGGGCTACGACACTAACACAGCAACTCGCATCGCACGGCATCCCAACTATTGCCATCACCACTGCTGACGATGCCCTTAACCGATTAGAACAGTACTACCACCCCAAAGGCGGAGCACAAAAAACTAACGTCCCACTGGCCATGGACGAAAAAGCGTCATGAATACAACAGCTAGCAACGATGGCAATAGCAAAGACTACTTAGAAAATAGCAGCCTCCTCAACGACAACGGACATGCAGTAGCGAGTAACTTCGTGGGGAAAAGTGCGGCTAACCCTCCTCTATATGCCGATCCGTTGTCCCCACCAACCGTAGGCAGTTCCCCTATAGCCAGTTCACCTGTTGGCAGTGAAGGCAATCCTCTAGATCAACTTCCACCGCTCGCTTTGCCCGACCCTGTTGGTTGGTGGCCTCTCGCTCCGGGTTGGTGGTTTGTGGGTTTAATGGCCTTGGCACTAACAGCCATATTATTGCGATTCGTCTACCGCTATCGTCAGTCAAAAAAATTGCAGCGAGCCGCCGTTACGGAGGCAAAGTCTCTTTATCATCACTATCAATCTACTCACGATGGCCTGCAATATTTATTGCAGACTAATCAGTTATTGCGTCGCTTTTGCCTGCAGCAATTTCCTGCATTGAATTGCGCCAGTATTAACGGCACTCAATGGTTAGAGCGGCTCGACCAATTAGCGAAGAAAACTCTCTTTCAAAGCACTGCGGGACAGCAACTTATCGACATTTATCAACCTAATCCAAGCATAGATATCGAAATCCTGCATCCTCTTATCCTTAAATGGTTGCACGGCGTTAATTTAAAGCAAGAAAAACATATGCTAGCAAGTACTAAAGGAACAGACCCTTCTATCGATTCAACGTTTCTACAGCAGCGCTCCGCCCATGATTAGTTTTGAAACGTATTGGCTGTTTTTACTAACTCCACTTCCTTTGTTTATCTACCGATTAGTGCCGGCAGTTAGCGATCAATCCCCTGCGCTTAGGGTCCCCTTTCTCGACGAATTAGCCCAAATAGAGCAAGGTCAAAGTGTTCTGACACAACGCTCGTTATTGCTTAATCTAACGCTTTGGATGATTTGGCTTTTGCTCATTATCGCCGTAAATCGCCCCATTATAATTGGCGATGCTATACAACTGCCAACCGAAGCGAGAGACATGATGTTGGCCGTCGACATATCTGGCAGCATGAATGAACGCGACATGCGCATTGATACTCGCCGCGTAATGCGAATCGATATAGTGAAACACGTTTTAAGCGATTTTACTGATCGCCGCGCCGGTGATCGACTGGGCTTAATACTATTTGCTGATAATGCCTATCTGCAGGCCCCGTTGACCTATGATACTCAAACGGTGCGTCAATTACTCAACGAAGCGCAACTAGGGTTTGCGGGTGAGAAAACGGCTATTGGAGATGCCATCGGTCTTGCCATTAAGCGGTTGGTAAAACGGCCTGCCGAATCGCGAACATTAATCTTACTCACTGACGGCGTAAATAACGCAGGTCACGTTTCACCCCTAGAGGCTGCCAAGCTGGCCGCTGAAAATGATATAAAAATTCACACCATTGGTATCGGGGCCAGCAAAATTGTCGAACGGTCATTTTTTGGCAACCGTACGCGAAATCCATCACGCAGCCTCGATGAAAAAACACTTCAAAGTATTGCAACTCAAACAGGAGGCAAATACTTTCGCGCCAAGAACACTGAAGAACTCGAATCGATTTATGCAGAGTTAGATAAACTAGAGCCGGTAGACCAAGACCCTCAATTTTTTAGACCCCAAAAACAAATTTTTTATTTACCGCTTAGCTTGGCTTTTACATTAGCCAGCTTAATTTTAGGATTAAAAGTCGTGACACAATCGCTTCGACGAATGGGGCATCATTCGGCCAATGACAGTAATCCCTACGATAGAGCCAGCGATGCTAACGGCAAAAATGAGAGCAACAAATTTTTCTCTAGCAAGCCGCGATCTAGTAAGCCGCTAAAAGGAGAGCAGCGGCTTTAACGCCGATTCATTATGTGGCAGCTAATTGAACAATTTCACTTTATACGCCCCTTATGGTTATGGGGCTGCTTGCCTGTAATCGCCAGCTTTATAGTTTTATGGCGCGCGCGCCGTACCGATAGTGGCTGGTACGATATTATCGACCCCTCTCTGATTAAGGAGCTGTTAGATAACCCTGCTAATAAAAAAACCAGCCGACAGAGTGCATGGCCTCTTTTTGCAGCAGCAGCTGGTTTTTGTTTCTGCCTAGCTGTCTTATCAGGCCCCAGCTGGGAGCAACGCCCCGAAATCACTGAAAAAAAAACCGATGCTATCATCATTATTGCCGATCTAACTCTATCGATGCATGCAACGGATTTGGCACCATCCCGATTAGTTCGAACGCGATACAAGCTGCTCGAATTGCTCAAACAACGCAAAGAGGGGCAAACCGCACTTATCGCTTATTCTGGAGATGCTCATACAGTCTCACCGTTGACCGATGATACCGCGACTATCGCGGCACTCGTGCCAGCCCTATCCCCCGAAATAATGCCCTCTATTGGTAGTAATGCCGTCTCTGCTTTTCAACTAGCCAACCAACTGTTGGAGAACAGCCACCTTAGCAATGCAAAAATTCTTTGGTTGACCGACGAGATATTGACTCACGAACTTTTACCGATTCAGGAACTGATTTCTCGGCACAAAAGCCACTTACTCATTTTTGGTGTAGGCACTTTGGCTGGAGGCCCCATACCTCTGCCGTCAGGAAAATTTGTCAAACTCGGTAACGGCCATGTAGTAACGGCAAAGTTGAGTCGAAACCTACTTAAAAAACTCGCAAGGCAAACCGGTGGTCGTTATCTCGATTTACAAATTGACAATAGCGATATTGAATATGCCTTAGATGAAAGCTGGATGTTTTCGCTCGCCGAAGACCGGTCAATTGAATCTCAAAGTATGCAAACCGATCAAGTCGCTGATTCAGCTATATCCTCCTATATTTCCAATCCTGAATTTGACCGCTGGCAAGACCGTGGCGGCTGGCTGGCTTTATTGTTAATCCCGTTTATGCTGCTATCTTTTCGTAAAGGCTGGCTATTGACTGTGTTAATAGCTCTCCCCTTAATACCCATAGACAGCGCAAATGCAGCTCCTCTTATTGATTTTAGTTGGAATGACCTATGGCAAACTGCCGACCAGCAAGCCATGTCCTTGGCGGAACAGGACCAGCACAAAGAAGCGGCTGAGACTTTTAAAAATAAAGATTGGAAAGGGATATCGGAATATCGGTCGGGGGATTACCCGTCGGCCGTAGAAACATTCTCAGACATTTCAAGCGATCAAGAGTCTCCTCCCAATAACGAGAATGAAATCACTGATTATAACAGCCAGGATCTATCCGTTTCAGAGCGACACCATCGTGCTGCAAGGAATTACAATCAAGGGCATGCGTTGGCAAGAAGCGGTAAACTCGACCAAGCTATAGCAGCGTACGACCGAGCGTTAGCGGACATGCCTAAAATGACTAATGCTCAACGTGCCAAAGACATTGTTGAAGCATTAAAACAGCAAAACGAACAGCAGCAAAACCCGTCACAAGATCAACAAGGCGATGACCAGCAGGGAGATGAAAGCAAAGAAGGTGAGTCCTCTGACTCACAGCAACAAAACTCTCAGCAAAGCAGCGACTCTGCAGAACAGTCGTCCGATAACTCACAATCCCAACAAGCATCATCTGACAATCAAGAATCAAATTCACCTTCAGACCGTAATTCAGACAATAAGTCAGACGATAAGTCAGACTCTACCGAAGAGAACATGCCGAGCGAGTCCACTGGAGATCAAGAAGACTTGTCAGAACAACAAATGGCTCAACAAGCGGCTGAAGAGGCCGCGGATAAAGCACGTCAGCTAGCATCTGCAACACTCTCGCCAGAAGAAGCGTTAAACTCCGAACAAAAAGCTAAACTCGATCAATGGCTGAATAAAATTCCCGACGACCCCGGTGGTTTATTACGACGTAAATTTAGTTACGAAAGAAAGGTCCGCGAAGAACAAGGGAAATTTATCGACCGACGGGAAAACGCACAAATATGGTAGTTTTAATGCTAGTGAGATTCTTATCTACAAAAATGTCCGTGATGCTGAGCACTAAACTTTCTATGGCCAGTTTTTATCGCCGAAAAATATTATTGAACGCGCTCATTGCTACGCTCTGTAGCTTACCCCTAGTAAGCCACGCACTATCAGTTGAGGTTGATCGGCAAATTATCCCAATCAACGAAACCATTCGCCTCACCATACTAAGTAATGGTAGCGGCGATCTTAGCGATATTGATCTAACTCCCATCGAGAAATATTTTGAGATTGGCAATCGATCCTCGCAGCGCTCATTCAGCATGATTAACGGTAGAACAGAATCGATAAAAAAATTAACCTTAACCTTGTCACCAAAAAAGTTAGGGTCGTATTGGATTCCCTCTCTCACTTTCGCCAAGGAATCCAGTAAAGCACTAAAAATAAAAGTTATAAAGGCACTCCCGGTTGCAAGTAAATTGAGCAACAACATGGTTATAGTTGAGGCCGAAGTTGACAAAAAATCAGTCCTTGAGGGCGAGCAATTGCTCTTTACTTTACGCATCATTTATCGCGTTCAATTCAATAATGCGGTAGTCCCCAGTTTAGAACTTAGCCATGCCGATGTTATTCCACTTGAAGATCGCAACAGCCAAAGAGAAATTGATGGTTATACTTACACCGTTGTCGAGAAACGTTACGCCCTCTTTATTCAACAGCCCGGTGTTTTTGAAATTCCGTCTCAATCTCTCGATGCGGTGATTTCGACGAGCTCTAGAAGCCGCTTTGGCTACGACCCTTTTTCCCGCGGAGAAAAAATACGACTTGAATCACGCCCAATTACTATCGACGTAAAAGAAAAACCTACCGATAGCATTGGAATTGACTGGTTACCGGCGCAATCCCTTTATTTAACGGAAAGCTGGTCTACAGACCTGGATAAGGTTCATGTCGGTGAACCCATTACCCGCGCTATTTCAATTTTTGCCAAAGGCCTAGCGGCAGAAAATTTACCTGCACCTTCGCTGGAAAGCGTTGCGGGACTCAATCTATACAATGAAAAACCGGAGTTCACCAATCAACAATGGACCGGTGGGATTGCCGGAAAGCGTACCGATACTTTTGCACTGGTACCAACTAGAGCGGGCCGTTATACACTAGCTGCGATTTCAGTAAAGTGGTGGAACACGGTACTCGGTCAATGGGAAAACACTACACTTGAGAAAAAAATAATTACTGTGCTCCCCGCTATCGATCAAGCCGCAGATGAACAAATAGATAATCAGCGTGCCATTAATAGTCAGAATAACGGTAATCAAGCCAGCGAAAGTCCAGTGGCAACCGCAGACAAACAACTTACATCAGATGACTCGGCAATGACAGCCGCCTCGAACGCTCCTCTCATTCAATCTGATCTTGAGACACAAACCAGCGCTAGCTTTTGGAAAATTCTCGCATTAGTTGCAATGTCTGGGTGGCTGGCAACCGCTATCGGGATATTTATCATAAGGAAATCTCAACCGAACCGCTATCAACAACGCAGCATCGATACCAACGATAAAAATGACAGCTCGTTAAAACAGTCTGCCAAAGCGCTTAAAAACGCCTGCCAAAATCACGACCCTCTGGAGGCAAAAAAGGCATTGCCTCAATGGCTAAATGCCTATGCACAGCAGCAAGTTGCTAACGGGCAACGGCAATATCTCTCAGCTAAAAGTGCAAGCGATATTGTGACAAAAATTAAAAGCGATCTGTTAAACCAAGCCATTAGTGATCTAGATAAAATATTGTTCTCCACTGAAAAAAAATCATCCGTATGGAATGGCTTAGCGCTACTTGAGGCAGTAACTGAGGTTAAAGCCTGCCGTCCAAAACAAACACAAGCATTAGCACCGCTTTACCCGAGCTGAATACAAACAGCAAAGATATGGCGCAGTGATACCTCGCCGATCCAATATCAACAAAGTATAAAAAGGCCTTTAAGCGTGACTCATCTATTATCCAAGATACTGCCGTTAGCCAAGATACTGCCATTACCGCAACTGGCGCTAAGCAACTGGATTAAACAAGCCGTCAGACTCCGTTTCGTTCTCGTGTTAGCCCTATTCGCTTACCTGCTTAACGCCTGCACATTGCCGCCTCGGTTTACACAGTTAGTCGCGCCCCCAGAAGGAAAAGTCGTGGTATATATCTATAAAACGGAACTAAAAAACTTTAAAGGTGTTGACCAAAGCGTTTTATATTCAATTAACGGGGAAAAAGAAAGTAAGTTAAGAACCCGGCATTCTCATGTTATTTTAGTCGATCCCGGTGTACTCACGATTGCTAATCTTTCGAGTCAATTTATGCGCCCGGTATCGATAAAAACCAAAGCAAATGACACCGTATTCGTGAAATTTAAAACGATACAGAAGCGTGGGCGGAGCAACAAATTTCAGTTTGGGCACGCGCTGTCAATATTTAATAGCAACTCGACTAAAAGAGATCTAGCTCTTGAAGAGCTGAAATCAACCCGAGTAGAATATTTCAGCAATGTGTCCTATGCAATTAAAGATAGTCGCCAGCAATCTTCTGTTACTGTCGCAGTAATTGCACCCGTTGAAGAAACATCTATAGTGCAAGAAAAACGAATACCATCAATAGACAAACTGCCCGCTGTTGCACAAAGCGCACCTGTCGTGGCGCAACTAAAGCAAGCGACTCCAGTCGTTATCGACACCACCAACGGTATTACAATGTCTAGCACGGCAAGCGACCAGAAATTTTACTTTCCAGATTCAGCGGTAAAAGAAAAATCAGCGCAAGCCAAAGTAACTACCAAAATAACTACCACAAAAACTACTAACTCTAGTGAAGCAAGTCTGCCGAGCACCCCGATTTACAGCCCCAGCAGCGCGTTAGACCCGCCTTCGACAGCAGAACAAGCGTGGCCAGAACTCAGTGGGCTGAAGACTATTGCTCTTCAAAGAAAGGATATCAACTGCAAGAAGCCTTTTCCCCTGAGTCGAGGCTGTACTATATTTTCCATTGCCAAAATACCAATTACAATTGATGGATTAAAACTAAAAGTTTCGACAACTGAAACAGGGAATATTATTTATCTTAGCGGCGCTCAGTCACTCGCTAATGTTGCCAGCGAGTTTTTCACCTTTGCAGCCGCGAGTATACAGCGGCGAACTCTAAAACGAGGGATTATTCTGATTCGACAGCGTTTGATCACACAAAACATTGCCATTAAAAAAGAACACTTGGTGTTCGAAAGTAATCGCTTGGTTGGGTATGTTTTTGAAACAGAGGGCGACGCCTATTCTGTGTTGAAGTGAAAATCTATGATAGACAAAACGATACCACTAAAAAACAAGGAACGCATTTGGCAAGTCGTCTACCGCATTCCTAAAGGACAAGTTGCTACCTATGGACAAATAGCATTGCTCGCCGGTTTACCGCGAGCGGCAAGATTGGCGGGGAGTTCACTCAAGGGCTTACCCAAAGATACCTCGATCCCCTGGCATCGCGTGATAAACGCTCAGGGCAGAATTTCTCTGCCACCCTCTTCGCCCAGCTATAAAGAACAGATAAAGCGACTAACAGAAGAAGGGATTTTAATTCACAATCAAAAAATTAGTCTGCGCGACTATTTATGGGAGCCTTAAAAAAGGAACGCGCATTAGCCATTAAAAATCCAGGTATCTCAGCAGAAAATCATCAGAAGGCCTCTACCCTACGCTATTTTATAGGCGAAAAATCAGAGTTCCACGGAGCAACTCGAAACAACAGCAACATTCCAGGAATCGCTAATACCGTGCAGAGCAAAAAGAACGACGTCCACCCCATCGATTCAACAATCACTCCCGTCGAAGCATTTATTAATGTGCGAGGTATCGCTGTAATAGCTGTGAACAACGCAAATTGTGTTGCCGCGTAACGCTTGTTGGTGGTTCTGGCAATAAACGCGACAAAAGCTGCCGTACCTAAACCTACACCAAGATATTCAAAACCAATAACCGCTGCCAGCAGTCTTAAGTCATTACCTACTTCTGCTAATACCGCAAAACCCAAAATACTTAGCAACTGTACGACACCAAAAATCCACAGCGCTCGGTTGATACCCATTCTAAGCATAAGGATGCCACCCAAGACACCACCAATAATAGAGGGCCATAATGCCGCATGCTTAGCCACCAAACCTATTTGCGTTTTAGTAAAACCTAAATCGTAGTAAAAGGGTGTCGATAGCGCCGTTGCCATACTATCGCCAAGTTTGTATAAAAAAAGAAAAGATAAAATAAGCAAAGCCTGCTGACCGCCGGCTCGTCGCCAAAATTCTAAAAACGGCTGAACAATCGCCTCTTGCAAATCTTTCGGTTGACCCTCGCTTAACTCAGGCTCTGACACCAAAATTGAAGTTATCGCCCCTATTCCCATAAATCCGGCAACGATCCAGAACACTACAGACCAAGGTAAATAATCTGCCAGAATAAAACCCAAAGAACCAGGAATAAGCGTGGATATACGGTAAGCCATTACATGGATTGAATTCCCTAAACCCAATTCATTATCGGACAATAATTCTCGACGGTAGGCATCGATTGCCACATCTTGGCTAGCGCTGAATACAGAAATTAAAAAGGTAATGACGGCGATACTTTTTAACTGATGTTCTGGCACCAGCATCCCCACGCTACCAATAGCGAACAGCAATGCAACCTGCAACAGCAGCATCCAACTCTTACGTCGCCCCTTGCCCCATAAAGTGTAACGATCCATCAATGGCGCCCAAGCAAACTTGAAGGCATAGGGCAGTCCCGTAAGCGCAAATAAGCCTATAGCGACAAGACTAACACCTTGCTCACGCAGCCACAGAGGAATCATTTGAATGATCACGAACAGAGGCATACCAGAACTAAAGCCAATCATCACGCATATCAACATGCGCTGATTCAACATCGCTTTAAGAACAGAGGGTTGGGCGGGGCTGAGCTCACTCATTCAACATCATCACAACGCAATAAGGTACGAGAAATAGATCAAAAATATGCTGGCACAGTTTACACCAGCCTAAGCAGGGCAAGTAAAGAGTAAACGTAAATTTACTTCGATAATAAATTCAGTAACAAGGATATTACCAATCCCACTGCTAATCTTGCTACGAATTGACCAGAGATCAAAATTAATAGCCGCTAGCCGCATTTAGCTCACGTTCGAACATCAGTTAGCCGTAGCTATAACGCTCTAATATTTACTGGTATTGCACTTTGTCTTGCTTGGCCGGTGATGGGGTCAAAATGTACTTCGTCCGAAACCAGACGATTGGTCGAAGAACCTTGACTACGAATATTAGCTTCATCGGAATCAACATCGCCAAAGGCATGGGCCATTGAAATAACCCCCTCTTTTAAATCATCACAAGCTTTAACTACACCTAAAATAGTGCCTGCAGCCGAGCTTATTTCTACGATAGTATCCGAGGCTATTTTCAAGGTTTCTAGTTGAGATCGGTTGATATAAGCAAAATTGGTTGTGCCTTTCTCTTTTAGTTTTTCTACATTATGCCCAGTGGAGTTAAAAAACTGTTTAATTCGACGTGAAATTAGTAAATGACTGTAGCTATTACCCCCAAG
>JAJRPK010000402.1 GCA_024280785.1 Gammaproteobacteria bacterium | reverse complement strand
CTGGCAGGGATGCCAGCGTCGAACTATAGGGATATATTTATGTGTGTCTTGAAATATAGGGGATTCTTTTCAAGTGCCTCGGCAGTAAGTAACCTCGGACCAGCAGAACTGTATATATTGTCATGTCGCAAGGTAACATTTTTAATCGATAATGTACGCGTATTGTATACGTAGAAACCCACTGGGATGATGATTTTTTCTACAGCTTGATTTACATACCCATATTTTCACCCAAATTTATACCAACAAAAGAAAGAGGTGGTTTTACCATGAGTGAGCAAAACAAGGGGTTGGTAACCAGCCACTTTATCCTTCATGTCGCCAATACTGATGCTACGCTAGATTTTTGGTGCGCGGGAATGGGGGCTACACTGGAATCGGATGAAGAACTGGCATCCCCCGCGCTAGACGCTATTTTTGGTCGTGAGGGTGTTCGAATTCGCGATACTTTTTTTAATATTGCCGGGCACCGTATTCATACCATTGAAACGCTGGATGTAAAACGAGAGCGTGTAGTCTTGGAGCCGTTCGAAAAACCTTTGGGACTAACAGCGATCTCATTCCGAACGGGGGATTTAGAGCGAGAACACGCGAGATTGCTTGCAGAAGGGAGAGAGCCTACTGATATATATACTTTTGATGATATCGAAGTTCCGACCCGGTTGTTTTTTATCGAAGACCCCAATGGTTTTAGAATTGAGATGATTGAATAAGTAGTTACCGTTTTACAAGCTTACTTCTTTTACCCAACTCATTTGAGCCGCTGTTATTGAATCGCCCCAGACTCGCTCCAAGCATCAACGAAACCACGGTTCTTTATGGCTTGCCAAAACAGGTGTAAAACACGCGATGTTGATGCTCAAAAAAAACTATACTCGCAAGCTTCCGGGGTTAAGCGTCGGAACGCTTACGGCATTTTTGGGCACTTTTTTTGCTGTTGAAAAAAGTACCTCGCTGTCGGGCGACCCCGACACTCACCTTCAATCGAAGAACATCACCTAAAATCTAAATCCATAACCCTCTTCGATAGCGCGCCCGCCAACAAATCAAAACACCCTATACCTCTTCTGCACATGCTCCTGCCGAACCCTGATAACCTCACTCCTTTGCTCGGCACTAAGCCTCGGCATATCCGCCGGAAAATGGCTATCAATTTCATCAAAGCGAATTTTTTTAGCGGTAATAACCGGCCACTCACTCTCATCCGGAATTTCGGTATAAGCCCAACGGTGCGAAAGAAAGCCCTGAGGCAAGCCAGTAGTATCTAACCAATTTTGTACCCCGGGGTCTCGATGCGCAACAACCCAACGCTGCACACGGTCTTTGCCCATATACATTTGCTGCTGATTAATACTGCTTTGGTGGTTGGAGTAATCGGGCGATTCGCCCCACAGATTTCCTAAATGAAAACTGATATAACGTGGGTCGCCAGTATAAGTTGCTTCTATATAAAGTGCTTCGTCTTCCGCCAAGTCGTACAGACCTCCCGCGTAGACATTGGTGCTCATGCCGCCGCCAGTATCTGCCGAGGCCGCATTGGGTTTGTTATAGCCGTTGATCGGAAAGAAATACTTGCCGTCTTCGGGCTTGCCCTGATTGCCATTTACGTTGAGAACTTTGTCGTAAAAATCTAACCAAAATCGCATTTGGCCATTAATAATAGAACCCATACGACGCAAGTTTTCAGCCGCTTTAGCCGGTGTTATCGCGGCAGGATGGCCGCCGACGTGATCTAACGAGGTGATTGTGAGGTGGATAGGTTCTTCGTTTTCCCAATCGTAAAACAATTGACGACCACTAATATAGGTAGCGTAACGTCCGGCGCCATCTTTGCTATATTTATTGGGCGGTTTGTGAGTGCAGATAAAATTGCCGCTAAAACCTTCGGGCTTTTCTGGCCCCAACAATAATTCGAACTCACCGTTGTCGCTAACTTGAAGCTGTGATGAATCCAGTGTGCCGAAGCCGGTGCGAAATCCCCGAACTAGCTCGCTGAGTTCACCGGTATCACCTGACATAGGACCGTCGGCGGTTTCGAAAATTACGTATTGAGGAGCCATAGGGCCAGATGTGGCTTTTTTTCCACCTTGCCAATGATTGAAGTTTTCAATTTTGGCTTTAATTAAATAGCGTTGGCTACCATCGATGCGCGCGTAAAAATAAATCGCATCAGGATTTTCTATTGTGGATTTATTAAAAATCGACAATGCGTTGCGAAAGGCTGGAAAGTCGGGGTCTTCGTGAAAACTTCTCTCCAGACCGTGGTGAACAAAGCCAGCCAAGTAACGATAGCCTTCTGCCAAAACACGGCTAGTGGCCTCGGGGGCAAATAAATCCGGGCTGTCGATAACATCGCGCGCGCTTTGCAGGTCATTGATGAGATCGCCCCATGCTGCTTTTAACTCGGCTTTGTCAGCCTCTACTTGAGAGCTTTTTTCATTAGTCATTAGTCATTCTCTGAGTTAACGAAGTTTTCAATTTTAGCGCTTAGACGATTCTGATTCTTTAACGATGGGTAATCTAATCGGTAGTATCGATTGTAATAGGACGTCTGAGGTTCTGTTATCGCTAAGTGCCATGATAGCGATTAACTCTAGCGGATAGGATTACAAAAAAACCCAGATGGGGATGGTGCTTACTTAAGTGGTAGTGTTTTAGCTTCGATCCGCGCAATGCCGGTGTTTATCCCCAGAAAAAACGCGGTAAATACATCCATGTAGCTCAACTGTGGCATCCATGCCACAGATGTTTTTCCGGGGATAAACACCGGTATTGCGCTTAAATAAGTGCCATTTCCCCCAGGTGGCTTTTATCGCCAAGAAATATTTAATTTGATTACAGGAATCGGGCCCAAGACGGGGTAAAATATGGGCTCGTATTCTTTATCCCGGCGTATCGTCAGCGCGAAGCGCCCCCTCTGTGGAGTGTATCTGTGTCAAATGTGATTGACGGCAAGCAATTTGCCAATGATTTATGTGAAAAACTTAAACTTGAAGTGGCGCAATTGCTTGAGCAGCAAGATTTGCAGCCGGGTATCGCGGTGGTGTTGGTGGGTGATGACCCAGCGAGTCAGGTTTATGTCCGTAACAAGGTTAAGCGCTGCGAGCAGTTGGGGATTAAATCGTTTGAGCATAGACTGCCTGAGGATACGAGTGAGGCCGATTTACTGACGTTAATTAAGCAGCTGAATGATCAGAGTGATGTTCATGGGATTTTAGTGCAATTGCCGGTTCCCGATCATATTGATGACAAAGTCATTTTAGCGGCTATCTCGCCGAGTAAGGATGTTGATGGCTTGCATATAGAAAATATCGGCGCGATGGCGGTGGGTAACAACCAAATGGTGCCTTGTACGCCACTGGGTTCGATGATGCTGTTAAATGATCGGCTGGGTGACTTGAGCGGTAAGCACGCGGTTGTTATCGGCCGATCCAATCTGGTGGGTAAACCCATGGCAACTTTGTTATTACAACAAAATTGCACGGTAACGGTCGCTCACTCGCGGACAAAAGATATCGAGTCAATTTGCCGCCAAGCCGATATTCTGGTTGCCGCTGTGGGTCGGCCCCGGTTTGTTAAAGCGGACTGGGTTAAAGAAGGCGCAGTGGTTATCGACGTGGGCATTAACCGAATTGAAGAAGACGGCAAAAGCCGATTAGTGGGCGATGTAGATTTTGATGCAGTCAGCCCTAAGGTCGCAGGCATTACACCCGTTCCGGGTGGTGTTGGCCCCATGACCATTGCCTGCCTAATGTACAACACGGTATTTGCAGCGAAAAAACAGGCGGGGCTTGTTTCTTAAAAATAGCCAGCAACCCAAATGAAAAAACGATATAGCATCTTATGAAAAAACGATATATCACCTCAAACGAGCTGTTAAAAGATTCCTTTTCTTTAGCGGTTAAAATATTGGATAGCGGCTTTCGCCCCAGTTTTATCGTGGCCGTTTGGCGCGGAGGAACACCGATTGGTATTGCCGTGCAAGAAGTGCTGGAAGTCTGTGGAGTAAAAACCAATCATATTGCGGTAAGAACGTCCTCGTATAATGGTCTGGATCAACGTGATAAGCAGGTTCGCGTCCATGGTTTGGGTTACGCGGTAGATAATTTTGTCGCTGAAGATTCACTGCTAATTATTGATGATGTTCACGACAGTGGTTTAAGTGTTGCGGAGCTAATGACACAAATTCACCAGCGCTGTGGCGATAATGCTCCCAAAGACATCAAAGTCGCTACTGTTTACTACAAGCCGGGAAAATCTAAAGTCGCCTCAGCCCCCGATTTTTTTATTCATCAAACGAATGATTGGCTGGTATTTCCGCATGAGTTAGAAGGCTTAACGATTAGTGAATTAGTAGAAAGTAAGCCCGAGATATCGCATATAAGAGATAAATTACTGAATTACTACCGAGGCTCTTGAAAAGAATACCCTTTATTTCAAGACACACATAAATATATCCCTATAGTTCGGGGCTGGAGTTCGACGCTGGCATCCCTGCCAGCAACGGTCTTGAAATAAAGGGTATTCTTTTCAAAAGCCTTATTAGTATATCCAAGGTTAAATCCGGTCGAGGTAGCCCCCTATGATAGAAAAACTATTAGCTAATCTAACCGTTAAAAAACTTATGTCGGATTACTGGCCCGATAAAGTTTACGCCAGTCACGGCAAGTTAAATCGTTTGCCTTCATTGTTCTCATCCAAACCCCTTAGTAGTTTTGATTCGCTCACGGCGGTGTATCGAGGCCCGGTAAATTTTTTGCGCGGCAGTCAAAGTTCAGTGGCAATGCCGGCTCAAGCGGGTTCGGCCTACGACCTTTATGGCATGGGGCTAACGGTTTATTTAGGCGATGTTGAAAAATGCGTGCCGGACAGTGATGAATTTTTACGGACGTTAGAAAGGGAAATAGGCGCACCCGAAGGCTCGGCGAGAATGAGTGTGTTTGCATCACCAGCAGGAGACGGTGCGGCCTGCCACTACGATGCTCACGATATTATTTCAATCCAGTTGATAGGGACTAAAGTGTTTGAGGTGGCGCCGGTCAAAGAAATTAAAAATCCGGTGGGTACCCAGTACAGCGCGGGGTTTAAACCCTACGATGATTTGTACCCGCAAGCGTTGGCCGGGTTTCCCAATGATAAAGCGATTAAATTTCAAAAAATAAAAATGGAGCCGGGTTCGGTATTATTTATGCCCAGGGGAACGTGGCATAAAACTTTAGCTTCGGCGTCATCAATGGCCATTACTATTTGTTTAAGCCCTCCGGTTTTACTGGATACAGTACTGCAACAAATAAAAAGCCTGATGTTACAAGATGCTCGTTGGCGGCAGCCACTTTACAGGGCGAACTATGCCGATCTTGATGATAGCTTGGGGCAATTGCCTGAGTTAACCCGGCATATATCAGTAGAGAGCATTACGAAGTCCGTATTGCAGGGCGCAGAGCGTTTGGCCGCAATAGATGACAATAGCTTTTTTATCCGCAGGCCAGAGACTACAGTAGCCTTGGGTGAAATAACCGCGAATGGTGATAGGCCGTATACCATGACGGCGAGTGTAGGAGGTAGTGCGTCGAAGGGCGCTGGTACGGTTACGGTTGGTGGAGATATGAAGGTTGTGATGGATAAAATTGTGGGTTCGGGATCACTTTTTAGTCTGAGCTCTTTGGTGGAGTG
>JAJRPK010000401.1 GCA_024280785.1 Gammaproteobacteria bacterium | reverse complement strand
CGCTCTTCATTAAAATGTTTATATCGAAGACCAATAATTCGGTGCTGACTGTCGGTGATTAAAGCATTCACTGCGGCATCAAATTGAAAGCGGACACCCAATTTTTTTGCGGTTGCCGTCAAGTGCTTCATAACGATGGCACCACCTTCACTCCCTACATTTTCTACCTTATGGCCACGCGGTGCGGGTATGGCTTGTTGAGAATAAGGCCAGGCTTTTTCGTTACCGGACCAGATTAAACATTCGTCAGTGGGTTGCTCGAAGTGTTTCTTTTTATAAAACCCATCGTTAAAGGGAACGCCCTGTTCGACTAGCCAATTAAAATGGCTGACGCTGTCGTCTGCGTAAGCACGGATTTTATCTTCTTCGGGCTCCGGTGTATTGGCCATTAAATATTTGAACATTTCATCGGCACTGTCTTCTATGTCATTGGCCAGCTGAACTCGTGTTCCTCCGCCTAAATAGAAGTGTCCAGTGGCAGCGCAAGTTGTACCACCTCCGCCACTCGCCCGTTCGAGTACAAGAACATCGGAACCTGATTTTATTCCGTCAATTGATGCGCAGGAGCCGGCGGCGCCAAAGCCAACAATGAGAAGATCGGCTTGTTGGTCCCAGTTGGAGATGTCTTCTTTTTTTAAAATTTCGATCGGCATTGATGCTGTGTCTTCATTGATTAGATTGATAGATTCTTTTCGAACATAAACCTCTAACGGTTGTGATTATTTCACCATTGCTTCAGGGGGAGTGATCGGTTCTCCCATAAAAGGTGCGTAAGACATGGGCTGTGCACCGTCGATATCTTTAACTCCCAGTTTCTGACCAAGCTCGGAATTCCACCAAGAACAGCCAGAATAGTCCATGTAGTTATCTTGTTGGGCAATCGCGTCGATAATGCGGCCAGGAAACTCCGGTGATTCCATGCCGGGCTTTAGAGCGTCGTATTCAGGAGGAAGAGCATCGGCTTCAATAGCAGGCGCAAGTCTTTCAGTTTTTACAATACCGGGCCAAAGCGCCAGTGCGGCGACATTGTATTCACGCAATTCTTTGCCCATATCGTGCATCATTTTGTCGGTGCCAGCTTTGCCAATACCGTAGATCGTAGAGTGCAAATAGCATCGCGCTCCGGGAGATGAAATATTAACAATCATGCCGGTTCCCGCTTTAATCATGTGGGGGGCGGCATGAAAGGCCGCAACGTAGTGGGCTCGAAGGCCGAGATCAATCATTGCCTCCCAATGATCTTCAAGTGGTCGCTCCCAAAAGGGTTTCCACTCGAGGATATCGTCAGGAACGCGGTAAACGTTATTGACCAAAATATCAATGCGGCCTTCTTGCTCTATTACCTGCGCAATCAAGGACTTTATTTGCTGATCGTCGGTGTGATCACAGGCGACGGGAATTCCTGTCCCTCCGCGTTGATTAATTTCTTCGGCGGTTGCGTCGATGGTTCCCGGTAGTGCAGAAGTTTGACCCTCATTGCGAGAACGTCCTGACACATATACCTTGGCTCCGGTAGCTCCTAACGCTAAAGCAGTGCCTTTACCTACGCCACGGCTAGCGCCAGTGACAAGGACGATTCGATCGGATTTTAAGCCCATGATTTACCTCTGGTTATCATTAAAAATTGAAAAGAACAATTACTCTGATAATTGTTCTTAGAACGCTGGTAAAAATTTACTCGGTGGCGAATGGTGCTTACTTAAGCGGCAGTGTTTTAGCTTCGATCCGCGTAAGACCGGTGTTTATCCCCAGAAAAAACGCGGTAAATACGTCCATGTAGCTCAACGGTGGCATCCATGCCACAGATGTTTTTATGGGAATAAACACCGGTCTTACGCTTAAGTAAGTGCCATTCTACTAGGGGGCCAAAATTTAGTTTGCGTTTAATTATGTGGCACGGAACAAGTAATGATAATTTTTATCCTACAGCTCGGTTTTAGGTCAGATTATATTCTTAACAGGCGATGGTTGGTGTTGTCTGGCTCGGCTGTAATATTCATATCTCGTTATCTGCACTTTAGCGATATTTAAGTACAAACGAGATACAAAAGCGCAATAGATCAGGTATCCCATCTAGGCGACTAAATCATTGGCGTAGAGCAAGACAAATCGTAGAGCTTTATTTAACAAACGCGTAGAGTCAAATAGGTCATTTATGCGGTATTTGAATGCCGGATATTGACGAAAAACGTTACTAAGCCCAATTGTAATAAACAGGAGTATTCGCTAGAATTCGCGCCCCTTCCATTCGCTATAAAAGCAATTCCTGCCGTTTGGTTCCCGCCCATAAATCAGCTTCGCCGGTTCTTAAGAGCTCTTATCTATAAGGAGGCCTAAGGAGCAACTTGATTTAACAAAATTTGAGTACCTAATGTTTGAGTTTCACCCCAGTAAAGTCACGACCGTCAAAAACGATGTGTTGTCAGGCCTCACCGTTGCTTTGGCGTTGGTCCCTGAAGCTATAGCCTTTGCCTTTGTCGCTGGCGTCGAGCCATTGGTAGGTCTATATGCCGCATTTATGGTCGGCATTATTACTGCCTGCATCGGTGGTCGACCTGGAATGATCTCAGGTGCTACGGGAGCTTTAGCGGTGGTTATGGTTGCACTCGTTGCTGACCACGGTGTTGAGTACCTATTTGCCACTGTAGTTTTTATGGGGATATTACAGATATCGGCGGGAATTCTTAAATTAGGAAAATTTATCCGCATGGTGCCTCACCCGGTGATGTTGGGTTTTGTCAATGGCTTAGCGATAGTCATTTTTTTAGCTCAGTTGAGCCAATTTGGTGTGGCGGGGGAACCGGGTTGGTTGATGGGCACTTTTATGGAAGGCTCGATTATCGATGTAGCGTGGATGCAAGGCGAGCCACTGTATAGGTTATTGGCTTTAGTATTTTTAACGATGAGCATTATTCATTTCTTACCTCGTTTTACTACAGCTGTGCCATCGTCTTTGGTTGCAATCGTTGTCGTCAGTTTGCTTGTTATCGGCTTTAATATGGATACTCGAGTGGTTGGGGATGTGGCGTCGATAAAGGGAGAGATGCCAAGTTTTCATGTTCCTTCGGTACCATTCAACTTTGAAACGCTATCCATTATCACGCCTTATGCGATTATTTTGGCTGCAATTGGCTTGATTGAGTCATTGCTGACAATGAGGCTGGTCGACGAGATTACCGATACTCGCGGTAGGGGAAACAAAGAGTGTATTGGTCAGGGTGTTGCGAATACGGTTACGGGAATGTTTGGGGGTATGGGTGGCTGTGCAATGATTGGTCAAAGCATGATTAATGTCAACTCGGGGGGTCGGGGGCGTTTGTCGGGAATTGTCGCTGCGTTAAGCTTGTTAATGTTTATTTTGGTTGGGTCATCTTTTATTGAAAAAATTCCCCTTGCCGCGTTGATTGGCGTAATGTTTATCGTGGTGATCGGTACTTTCGAGTGGAGTAGTTTTCGAATTATGGGTAAGGTGCCGCTGAGCGATGCGCTAATTCTTGTGCTTGTCTCGGACGTTACCGTGGCAACTGATCTTGCTATTGCTGTCGTGGTAGGGGTGATTGTCTCAGCGCTTGTGTTTGCTTGGGAGCACGCGAAACGGATAAGAGTTGTTGCTCGAGAAGATCACAATGGTTCGACAGTTTATGCGGTGATAGGGCCGTTATTTTTTGGTTCGGTTGTGTCGTTTATGGATCAATTTGATCCTGTCCAAGACAACGATGATATTGTGATAGATTTTGCCCGCTCTCGGGTGGCCGATCACTCTGGCTTAGAGGCGATTGATACCTTGGCTGAGCGCTACCTTAGCGCCAATAAAACATTGCACTTGGTTCACTTGAGTGCAGAGTGCCGCCAGTTATTAAGAAAGGCGGGTAATTTAGTTGAAGTCAATG
>JAJRPK010000400.1 GCA_024280785.1 Gammaproteobacteria bacterium | reverse complement strand
TGTGCTTTAACGTCGTCGGGTAGTACTTTAAAACGATGCTCATTTCTCGAACTTCGCGGTGCAACTTTATCTTTCGCCTGTTCGAAAACTTTGCCTCCATCGAATTCAGTTTGTAAGCGAACCTCTTCAATTGGCACTCGCGAACCCTGTGTCATCTGCTGTAATGCCTGGTATTTACTAGGCCGCTTATCCATCGGCACAGATTCGCCATTCATATCAAGCGTTAGACCCATTCGATGGGCAAGCTCCCAATAAAACTCCCACTCTTCAATGACATCACCTTTCGCCTCGACTACTGCTGGCGTGTAATGCGCGTAGGGCTCTTCAAAATACATTTCGCCTAACAGAGTGGCATCTTCACGTTCTAAAGCCAGTTTTGGCCCAAGAATATAATGAGCTCGCCGTGAAGTTTGTGACATCCACGGGTCGATCGCAACTAACAGCTCCAAATCATCCAGAGCTCTTGTGACTTTTTCTTGATTGGGAAAGGCCACGATTGGATTACCACCGATACTAAACAAGGCTCTTATCTGCCCTTCTCCCGGAGTTAGAATTTCGTCGGCCATAACATTGCAGGGCATTTCATCGCCAATTTGAGTTAAACCCCGAAAACGAGATTTTACGAACCCCTCGCCCCAAGCTTGCGGCGGAAAAACCACCTGCGCCTTTGGCACT
Organism: Gammaproteobacteria bacterium; assembly: GCA_024280785.1. Lineage (GTDB taxonomy): Bacteria > Pseudomonadota > Gammaproteobacteria > Pseudomonadales > UBA7434 > UBA7434. Next base: position 4,251 of record JAJRPK010000400.1, on the reverse strand, counting down.
CGTCGCGCGGATAGCGGTGCCGCTGATGCTGGCATTTCGTTTTCACGGTAATAGCGCCCACATAGCGCATTTATCGTCATAACCATATGTTCGGTTAGGGATCCTCGCGGCGACATTTCAGGGCCGGTGCCGGTCGTCGCAGCCCCCTTATTCCCTTCGGCAAACATTTTGGCCGCTGCGACGATTTGATCGGCGGGGACATCGCAGCGCAACGCCACATAATCGAGATCAAAGGGATCCAGTGATGCTCTCAAACCCACTAAATCATCAATATAGTCATTACAGAATTCTTTGTCGTACAGTGTCTCATCGATAATAATTCGAATAATTCCCGCTAACAATGTCGTGTCTTCTCCCGGGCGGACTTGTAAATGCAATGTCGCTTTACGTGCTACTTCGGTTCTACGCGGATCTATAACGATCAAATTCAGACCATCATTTAATGCATCTTGCAACCTTCGTGACGGATTATAGGGAGGCAGTCCACCCGCAGGGGCGTATTGAGAAAGCACCGCATTGTTACCGATAAACATAACTACATCAGCATCTTTAAAAGAGTGTATTCCTCCAGCCCACATACCAAAACGGCATAGCATAAATGCTTTTGCCGGTTGATCTAACGTCATAGGTGAATACACCGATGGCGAGCCAATTTTTTTATGAAAAGATTTTGAATACGACAGTGTCGGCATGTTAGACCACGCCCAACTACCATTGTAACTAGCGATGGACCGACCACCAAATTTGTCAATTAACTGCTGAGTTTTTAGTGCAATCTCATCGAGTGCTTGCGCCATGGGAATGGCAATAAATTTATCGCCAACGCGTTTAAGTGCACCGGTTATTCTGTCGGGATGTTGCTGCATCGTGAGTAATTCTCTACCACGCATACAAGTGTAGCCACCGGATAAAGTGTTATTTACGTCACCACGCAATGCTACGGCTTTGCCATCTTCTAAATCGATATCCATCGCACAGCAACTAAGACAAAAACGACAATAAGTTTTTTTTGTCTCTTTTTTTATCATTGGTATATGCTCTGTAGCCATAATGTCCATACCTGTCGTATCTTTATACTGTCGATTTAGCGCAGTCTACTGCCCAAACGCGATATCTAGCAAATTTATAATAAGAATAATCGGACGCAAGCATCAGGTCAGTAGTAAGAGCAATCAATATTATTACTTTTTAGGTACTTACGCTATCTTCGGACCGAAGAACATTGTTACCATAGTACAATCGATATTGCCTGGTGAGCGAAAAAACCGATGCTGAAAATCGAGTTTCTAAATAATTTATTAGACCTATAAAGCCAACTATTTTAGCCAACAACGGTCTATTATCGTTTGAACCCCGTATACTGCACCCAATGATTTAGAAATCACAATAATCTGACATATACGATAATCGATCAAACAACAATGAGACTATTAAAATGAAAGAAGATAATGTTGCGTATCAGATGGCTTTGCGATCACGCGAGTATGTGCATAGCCACAATAAAGAAGGCTGGTTGGGAATGTTTTCTGTCGATGCAATTATCGAAGATCCCATTGGCAAATCGTATCTTGACCCCGAGGGAAATGGCCACGGCACTCCCGAGGCGAGAGAAGCCTTTTGGGATAAAAGCATTGCTAACTCTGATATCAACATCACGATTCATCAATCGCATACCGCCGACAGAGAATGCGCCAACATACTTGAATTAAAAATTGTCATGGATATTGATGGAAAAGCTTTTCAACAAATCATTAATGGAGTTTTCACTTACTCCATTAACGACGAAGGTAAATTAACCGCCTTACGAGGTTACTGGGAAGAAGACGATGGCATGGCAACGCTTAAAGAAATCTAAAATAAGGTAGATTCTGATAGCAGACTTTAACATGTGCTTAGCACACCTTAAGTTAAGCACTTGTTTACTTTAATCGCGCCTACGTAGGCTAGCCATCGTTTATACAAACTCACTTTTTTACCCAGCTCATTTGAGCCACTATAAATGAGCCGCCCCAGACTAGCTCCAAGCCACAACCCATTTCGATAGCGCTAGTGTTAATTTAAATTATAGAAATTCAAAGCCACTTAATGAACATCAGCAACAATACCCGCATCAACAACACTAGCTAAACCAATATCACGCGCATGCTGTTCAAAACCCTTATTACGCCAAAAAAATGCACCAGGCATAGTTGTCGGAACAACCAATACATAAAATAACGCCCTGCTAACCAAAGACATCATCAACGTTATAGCGCCTACAACAAACCATAACAGCAAGCCAATTTCACCACTAAGGTCTACTAGGGAAAGTACCAATACAATCGCCAAAGCCGAGACTAAGACTACATTTCTCAACCAATATGTTTTTCCAAACGTTGTAGTTTGTATATAGTGCGAAGCAGCTCCCTCATGCTCAGCTGAAATATTCTCCTTAGCATGAGCATATAAACCAATCAATTCCAGCCCAATACCGGCAATCAAACATACACTAAAACCGCTAAAAACACTCTGTAAGGACGATCCCAAACTGGACGTGAGTACACCGACAACGGCAATAGTCCCCATAAGTAAACTACCCAAAGAAAGTGTTGTACCAACAAAGCTCGCCGCTGTCTGCCAATGATTCCAGAACGGTCTTGCAGGAATCAGGTAGCACTTTATCATGTAGTACAGACCACCTATCGCCCCAATAACAGATACCACACCCGAGACACTAACCGCTGCACTCAATAACGGCCCTCTCAGTAAGGAAAGATCGAGACTAAATATTGATTTCATCAACTGACTAACAGTTTCATTATTTGGCGTAGAAAATAGCAGTGTGAGTGCGGCAAAAACCATAAATATAGCCACACCTAATCCCTCCCGCGAAACGGGTGAGTACCGGAGGTTATTAAAACCTCGATAAAACCTGAAAGGCTTACCAAGATGGGTCGTCGACAAGAATAATCCGAACGCGGCAAGGCCAAAGCCAAACAAAGGCGCGAATAAAAACCAGTCGCTATTAAACAGTGCTCGAAAAACATCAATGCCTAGCAAACTACCCAAAAATGTAATAACAAAGGCTCCAATACCTGCCTGTGTACACAGCGTAAATAAAGCCAGTGGATTCTCGCGCGAACTTAAACGTGCGATATTCCAATATTTCTCATGGCCGTGCTTAGGGTCTAGTGTTGGCTTGTAGTTACCAGTGCTTTTATCCAAATGATATTTAATGGGCGCATCATCGGTACGCGTCATTTCTTCGGGTAAACCTGTCTTCTGCTGAAAGCGAATATTGGGACGACTAATTTCTGGATCTGGAAACCCTGGAATCGAAACTTTGGCTTGATCACGATTTTCCGGTACATTTTCAATCACGCCAAAATCTAAAGCATTGCCAACGCAGGCCGATACACAAGCGGGCTTTAATCCTACCTCTAGCCGGTCTACACACATATTGCATTTAGATACCTCTCCCTTCACCGGATCGAGTTGCGGGGCGTTATAAGGGCAGACCCAAGTGCAGTATCCACAACCAAAACAGGTATCAGGATCTTGCAGTACCGCGCCATACTCCGTGTGTTTAGTATACGCGAGCGTAGGACAACCCTTTAAGCAAACCGGATCGTCGCAATGGTTACAGGCCATTGAAATATTCATCCGTTGAAAGTCGGGGAAGCTACCGCCTTCAACATAACCTACCGATCGAAAAGCCAGATGAGACGGGGTTTCATTTTTTTCTGCACAGGCGCTTTCGCAGGCATGGCAGCCAATGCAATTGTCCGCGGTAAAATAAAAACCATGTTGTTTATTTCTATTAGGGTTATCACCTATGGCTGGATTGCCATTAATAAACAACGATTGATTACGAGATGCCTGCTGTGCCGACTCTTCTTGAACTAAGGCAACTAAATCGATTGGTTGATCGTAGACATTGCGCGCTTGAGTAGTACTGTCGTCCAATCTCGCATAAGCGGGCTCGTTGGGTCGAGTATCCCAAATTTCTACTGGTTCAGTTTTTAATAGGGCTTGCGCGGAAGGTTTAAATTTCTGCGCGGCTATCGATGTTGTAACCGATGCCGATACCGATACCGATTTATTAGCTGATGGAATCTCGACAGTGGGAATCATGTTACGAGAAATCATTAATACGCCCTTCTCTCTTTGTTGAGCCTTGCCGCCAATAATTGATCGACGTGCTCAACTTTTACTGCACATTGCTTAAAGGCCGGCTGGCGAGAATAAGGATCTAGCAAGCCTAAAGTGAGA
>JAJRPK010000399.1 GCA_024280785.1 Gammaproteobacteria bacterium | reverse complement strand
ATACACTTCGTCAAGCGGAGTACTGAGGTTACTGAAAAAGCTAACGTTTTCACCAAGATAATCATACTGCCATTTCCATTGATAACCGACGATCTTAATATCAATGTCCGCCTCATTGTGGTCATAGACTTTAATCAAGGACACGGTAGAAGGGTAGGCAATCGCAATGAGGATAATAGCGGGAATAATCGTCCATGCCAGCTCAACCATTGTGCTTTCATGAAACTTGGATGCTACCGCTCCTTTGGATTTGCGATGGGCAAACATCGAGTAAAACATCACGCCAAAGACAGCCACTCCGATCCACACGCAGATCCAAAGAATCAGCATATGTAAACCATAAACTTCGCGGCTAACCTCAGTCACCCCTTGGGTCATATTAAGGCCCCAGCGCTGCGCTTCATTTACCGCTGCATCGCCGCTACCAAAAGCCAAACCGCTGACTAGCAGCAACGTTGGCAACAAAAAAGCAGGGCTCAACACCAACAAAAACTTGCTAGCAAGCTGTTTGGCTATTAAACGCATAATTCCCAATCTCCTAAAATAGAGTAAATATCGACTTTTAAATGCTGGCTTACTCACTCATTTGCCCGATAAGTCTAATCCGACCAACAAATACTCGCCTTTTCCCTTTAGCTACAAGCCAATGCTTTCGTTTTAATCTTTCCCTTTCATCCATCCGTGCATACATGCATTTTTATTGCTTTGCGGCCAAATCCAACAATAAAAAGCTCTTTAGGCTTCCATGTACCAAAAAACGTGACCAGCAAATACTTGCCGATAGAAACTAATACTTGTTTCGAGACGTCTTGGTTGATTTACGCCAGTCCCGGCGTGATGTTGGAACTGCAAGGCATTTTCAAAGTGCGACAAAACGCCACAAGTATAACAAAAGATAGTTATTTCACACTATCAAAGCGGCGATATATTCTCTCTTAAGTGCATATCTCCGTAGAAATACCAATATCAATTTCTTTTCTGGGTGAACCTTTACAGCAATTAGGTTGTCTTCTGCCAATATTCAAGGCTCTTTTTGATCGACAGGCCAAACTTCAATCCGATCTGATTCACCCGTTAATTTTATTTTTTAGTAGGGATGGTCGAAAATTATCCAACGTCATTAAAGTTTTTCATAGTGCAACTAACTAAATAGTGCAACTATTAGCTGGATAGAATTACCAAAATTTATCGATGAACTACGCATAGTAGCCATCAGCCATAAAAACCAACAGTTAGCACGCTATTTCAATGAATGCGACCAACATCAGGTTTTATCTATTGGGGTCGATTATTTTAACCGCCTCGACTACCGTTTCATGCGCCAAAGGCTTTTCACCGATGCGGTTTTGGTTTACGCGAGTTGGAAGTTCATCTTGGGCTTCAGCAATACTGGCAGCACTCTCTTGAAATGAGCAATGCGCGCAGGCTCGCCATTGCTCGTTGTTCTCCTCATAAATAAATATCTTATCGGCTTGCCGGCACAGCGGACAAATGGCCGCCGCAATAAAACGTTTATTTTTCATAACCACAACCCATTCTCGAAATAGGCGCCACAGCCGAAATTCTGTTTCATTTACCGCCTTTACCCGGCAATACCACTGTGCCGTAATAACGCAGCAGTATCAGGAGCACGGCCACGAAAGCGATTAAATAGCACCGCCGGTTCTTCGCTACCACCTTTGGCCAGTATTTCAGATAAAAATCTTTGTCCTGTCTCGCGATCAAATATGCCGTTCTCTTCAAACAGGGAAAATGCATCTGCGGACAAAACTTCTGCCCACTTATAACTATAATACCCTGCCGCATATCCCCCCGCGAAAATATGGCCAAAAGCATGTTGAAAACGGTTGAAATCCGGGACTTCGTGCGCACTTACTTTAGCCCGAACCGATGATAATGTTTGCTGTATTCCCAGCCAATTATCAGAACCATAGTTTTCATGAAGCTCAAGATCGAACAGCGCCAGCTCTAACTGCCTCACCATTTGCATTCCTGATAAAAAGTTGCGTGCCGCCAACATTTTATTGAGCAGCTCTGTTGGTAATGGCTCTGATGTTTGGTAATGCCCCGAATAAAGCTGTAAAGCTTCAGCCTCCCAACACCAATTTTCCATAAATTGGCTCGGCAATTCTACCGCATCCCAAGCAACCCCATTGATCCCGGACACCGCAGAACGATCCATTGAGGTCAACATATGGTGTAGTCCATGACCAAATTCATGAAACAACGTTGCCACTTCATTGTGAGTGAGCAATGCAGGCTTGTCTTCCAACGGCGGCGTAAAATTACAAGTAAGAAAAGCCACGGGCAGTTGAGTACAGCCAGATGAATCTTCTCGGCGAACTCTGGCATCAGCCATCCATGCACCACTTCGCTTGCCTTCGCGCGCAAACAGGTCTAAATAAAAAAACGCGATCGTTTTATTGCTACTTTTAATCTCGTAAAAACGCACCTCATCGTGCCATTGACTGGGCGCCTTCTGTAAACTTATGTCAATATCGTAAAGTCTATGCACGACTTGAAACATGCCAGCAATAACCGTATCCGCGGGGAAATAAGGCCGCGGAGCCTCTTGCGATAAATCGTACCGATCTAAACGTAACGCTTCCGACACAAAGGGCACATCCCACGCCTTCATCGATGAAATATCTAGCTCATTTTTTGCAAACATAGCTAGCTCACCATATTCTGTTTTCGCGATATCAACGGATGCCTCGGCCAAGGATTCAATAAAAGAAATGGCCTCGCTGACAGACGAAGCCATTTTGGTAGCCATCGACAGCTCAGCGTAATTTTTATAACCTAACAGTATGGCCAATTCTTGACGCAACTTTAATATCTCTTCCATGATGGCAGAATTATCCCACTGCCCGGCATTAGGCCCCAACTCTGAAGCGCGCGTGACGTAGGCATAATAGAGCTCTTCTCTAAGTTCACGGTTTTGACAGTACTGCATTACCGGCAAATAAGAGGGGATATCGAGCGTAATTAAATAGCCATCTAATCCTTTGGACTCAGCCAAGATCTTGGCCGCTGACAATGACGATGGGGGTAATCCAGCTAATTGATCTGCGCTCTCTAGATGACGACTAAAGCTTTCGCTAGCGTCTAAAATATTATTGGAAAACTCCGTACTCAATTCTGCCAAGCGCTTTTTTATCTTTGCGTAGTGCTTTTGGCCCTCATCTGACAAGTTCACACCCGCAAGTTTAAAATCTCGCAGTTGATTCTCTACCACTTTAGTTTGAGCCGTGGATAACTGACTAAACTGATCGCTTTTTTTTAATTCCAGGCACGCGTTAAACAATGGCTTCAATTGCCCAACCCATGTACTGTAGTCAGTTAATATCGGCAAACATTTGCCATGCGCATCTCGAACCTCTGGAGAGTTAATAACTCCGTTTAAGTGGCTCACTACCGCCCATGCTTGCTCCAGGCGATCATTAATCTCTTCGATGGGAGCGAATAAACTTTCCCAGCTCGGTGGCTGAGTGCCTTTTAGCGTTTGCATTGTCAGCTCTCTACACTCCTTTACCAACCTTTCAATAGCGGGTAAAAAATGCTTTGGCCCAATCTCGTTAAACCGAGGAAAGCCACCGTCAGAAGATTTAATGCCAAGCAAGGGATTTGTCATTCAACTTTCTCAAAATAATGTATCGTATCTATACCATAGCCATGAGTTAAAACAACTCATGGCAACAGAGCATTAGCTACCCGCTATAGATCATAACAGTCCACCACATGGTTTTACACGAATCGTCATTATAGTTACCTAGCCGAATAGAAAAATTACTCACTTAATTAAAGGGAGACTCCACATTTATCATGAACCATATACGAACTTTTCAAGGTGTCACGCCGCAACTCGGAACCAACGTGTATATCGATATAAGTGCCGTAGTGCTAGGGGATGTTGTGCTTGGCAACGATTGCTCTGTTTGGCCCCAAGCCGTTATCCGTGGTGACATGAATCGAATTCGTATTGGCGCTAGGACCAGTATTCAAGACGGTTCGATTCTGCACATCACCCACGCGGGCCCTTTTAATGAAGATGGATGGCCCCTCATCATTGGTAGCGAGGTAACAATAGGCCACCGGGTTATTTTGCACGGTTGCGAAATCGGCGACCGATCGTTAATTGGAAACGGCGCCATTGTGATGGATGGTGCCATTGTCGAAAATGAGGTCATCGTCGGCGCTAACGCATTGGTCACACCGGGCAAGCTGTTAAAAAGTGGTTTTCTGTACGTTGGCTCGCCCTGCACCCAAACCCGCCCATTAACTGAAAAGGAAATGTCCTTTTTTAGTTACACCGCTAACAACTATGTCAAACTAAAAGATCAACACCGTATGACTTAGATAGCGGCATGCGCCAATTCCGTTCATCGTCAAATAAACCAAAGTCAATATACCTATTACTGAATGACCTAAGCCTGTTGTCCCTATTCAGGCTGCCTAGTACTTTAATAATCGAGTATCGTGGTAAATTAATATCTGCACTTACTTAAGCTTAATGCCGGTGTTTATCCCCATAAAAACACCGGCATTACGCGGATCGAAGCTAAAACACTGCCGCTTGAATAAGTGCCATTCTATCTCGAAGGTATTTTCTCAATACGGTAGCGATTACTATATGGCGGCTTAATCACCAAATAACTTTTATATTTTGAGATCGCTTGCGTTGACGTACTATTCAACCCGCCCATATAAGACGATTTTGACCACTGATTAAATTTTACTTGTTCGTCAATAACACGGTAATAACCCCTACGCAGTACGGGTGAATAAATTTCTATGCGGTCTTTTTTTCTCACCAAGCGATATCCACGAAACGGCGCAGCTAATGGCTCGCCTATAAAGTTGCCTTGCCCTGGCATGCGCACACTTTTCCAATAAGCTTCGAGCAATGTAGACCCCGACGCGTAGTGCCACATAGCAATTAATGGGTGGGGGAATTTTTGCACGAAGTTGCAAGGCTCAATAGCGCTACCGTAACTACCTGTCGCCCCGGCTTCCAGCCAGCGAAGTGCACTCATTTGATATGAATCGGTCAGTTGGCCACCCGTAGAGGTCAGATGATCAGCCATCGCTCCTGGCAAAAAGTTTAATGTATCCAAGTGGGGAACGGATTTTAAACCAGTAAAATAAAACAGAATATCAGATCTGTTTTTTATCGAATTTTGATTCATTATTTGCACATCAAATAGCTTACCAAACATGCTATCAATTTCTGCAAAGAACTGTTCTCGTACCGTTCGACTCGCGTCAGAAGTTTTCAATAAAAACACACTCCCCATAGGCTGAGTGTCATCTGCTTCAACCCCACGATTAATTAAATCAAAGGCATCGTCTAAATTGCTTGCCGCCAACATCATTGTTGGTCGAAAATTAAAGTCGCGATACGGCGCTTTGCTGCCCGAATGAAAATACGCCGACGATTTAGTTTTCACGCAAGTAGAGGAGCAATAGGCGGAATCAAAACCAAACGCAAACGCGGCAGAAATACTCATGCAACCTACGCGATAAGGTTTCGCCCAAGTTAAAACCAACGCTTGTATGGAATCATCAAGCTTTAAATCCAGGATTTTTTTCTGCACGGCGAAAGTGCCGGGACTGACAACTGTCTTATTGGGGTTCAATACAATAGCCATCACATTATCGGCGGGGATATTACGCTGCGCTTGGTAATAACGCGCTATCGTTTCGCTTTGCTTATCTCCATGTAAATACAAAACCGCCAATTCACCAGGGTCCAACCCGGACTTTGGTAACTCAATATAGGGCCCTTGATTTTTACCCTCGACAACGAGCGAAAAAAAACAACCCAGCAATAGCGCAAAAGCCATTTTCTCCACGCGATTAATTTTCTTGATCATGTCGATTAAAATGGTAATAAAAATAGTAATGAATTAACTTAGCCTCTTAAAAGAAGAATTAAAGACTGTTACGAACAAACTGAATCACAGGTGCCGTATTAGGTCGCACGCCGCACCACAAATAAAATGATTCAGCCGCTTGCTCTACCAGCATTCCCAGGCCGTCTGCAGTATCCCTCGCAGCTGAGCTCTTAGCCCAACTCAAAAATGCCGTAGGGTCTTTACCGTACATCATGTCATAGCACAATGAATCAACGACCACCGAAGTGGCTATCGGAGGAAGCTCACCACCCAGACTTGCGCTCGTACCATTTATCACTAGATCAAATGGAGTGGACAATTGCTCAAGCCCGCAAGCAACCATTTTGCACTTTGCCTTTTCCGCCGCCTGTTCAAACCGTAGAACTAATTCTTGCGCTTTAGCTTCTGTACGGTTGGCAATAATTAAAGACGCGGGGCTTGCCGAAAGTAACGCTCCTAAAACACCTCTGACTGCACCTCCGGCACCCAAGAGTAAAATATTTTTTTGTTCTATTGGCCATTGTAGATTGTGCTTAAGGTCTCTTAACAATCCCTCACCGTCAGTATTGTCTCCTTTAATAACACCGTTATTAAAAATTAACGTATTGACCGCACCGGCCTGAGCAGCACGATCACTTAGCTCCTCTGCATATTCAAAAGCATCTAATTTAAACGGTACGGTAACATTCAAACCTGCACCGCCTTCGCTAAAAAATATTTCTGCTGCTGAGTGAAATTTACCTACGTCTATTTGCTGTCGGTCATAACTTAGGGTTACACCTGTCTGCTTTGCAAATTGTCGATGAATAGCCGGAGACTGGCTATGAGAAATAGGATTGCCGAAAACAGCATAACGAGACACTAAACATACCCCAATTGTTAGATGATAAATTCGATTACGCTAACCAATCTCTTGGTGGTAAAAAAACCTCGAGTAATCGCGCTTCTTCTGATTGAGGTTCAGGTTTAAAATCATAGCTCCAGTTTACCTCAGGTGGCAGGGACATCAAAATGGACTCCGTTCGTCCTCCTGACTGCAAACCAAAAAGGGTGCCTCGATCATAGACTAAATTAAACTCAACATAACGACCGCGACGATGCCGTTGAAAATACTTATGTTTGGCAGTAAATTCAATGCCTTTACGACGGTTCACGATATCGCGATAAGCCTTGAGGTAAGTACGTCCAACCGTTTGAATAAATTCAAAGGAACGATCAAACCCCCATGCATTTAAATCATCAAAAAATAATCCACCAATCCCCCGGGGCTCATTGCGGTGCGGCAAAAAGAAATAGTCGTCACACCACTTTTTATAATCCGAATAAACATTATCGCCAAAAGGATTGCATGCTGATTGTGCGGCTTGGTGCCAACTAACACAATCTTCTTCAAAGCCATAATATGGTGTGAGATCAAACCCTCCACCAAACCACCACACGGGCTTTTCTCCCGCTTTTTCTGCAACAAAAAATCGCACGTTCGCATGCGACGTCGGCACAAAGGGATTATCAGGGTGCATAACAATCGAGACACCAAGCGCCTCAAAAGAGCGGCCAGCAAGCTCAGGACGATTGGCCGACGCAGAAGGGGGCAATGAATCACCAAAGACGTGCGAAAAGTTAACTCCGCCTTTTTCAAATACCGAACCATTCGCAATCACTCGCGTTTTTCCCCCGCCACCCTTCTCACGCTGCCAACTTTCTTCAACAAACTTTAGGCTTTCACCAACAGATTCAAAACCCTCACAGGCATGATTTTGAAATTCAAGAAGAAACTCTAAGACGGCTTGCTTATCAATCGAGCTCACTGGATACCTTTTAATATAAGAGTTAACTTTAGAAATATAGAATAGAAAGCCTAAATCGAAATTAGAGACTAACGCTTTAACCAGGCTGGCTATAAGACGGATACCTATAGATTTTCCATCTCATGTGTTTATTTTAACGTATAAGCTCACCGCTCATTAAATCGCGGATTTGTGAGGGAAAATCAAGTTGGAAAGTCGCGCCGCTAACATAAGCGTTAACACGATGGCCAAAATAACAGCGGGCGGACAACTGATTCCGGGCGGGTGTACGACCACTGGTATTGGCCGATGTCGATACCAACAACCCGCCAAATAACTGACATAAAGCTGATACTGTAGGATGTTTTGACACCCTGATCGCAACGGTGTCGTGCGTTCCAGTAATCCACTGGGGAATAACCCCGCCGCTTGGAATTAACCAAGTCGTCGGTCGCAGCCGAGTTATCGACATCCCGGATTCCTCATCGCTAAGTTCATCGGCCAGCCTAAGCCGCTGTTTAACACTTAAATCGCCAAGCAAGGGTTCAAGCTGACTAAGGTCAGAGGCAACTAGTATTAAACCCTTATTGACAGACCGTTTTTTTAAAGCCAATAAACGAAGCACCGCGTCAGGATTAAAGGGGTCACAGCCCAAACCCCAAACCGCCTCCGTTGGATAAGCAATGATCCCGCCTCGAAGCAATGCTGTTTGTGCTTTAGCTAATTGCCACCGCCCTGGAGCCATCATTGAAAGAAAGCCCTTAATGTCCTAACTGTACTTGCACAGCGGCATCTTTGGCTTCAACTGCTTTGGCACTTTCTTCGCGGTCGGCTCTTACTCTCGCCGCCAAGTCCGGGTCTGAGAGAGCTATAATTTGAGCCGCCAGATAGGCTGCATTTTTTGCGCCGGCCTTACCGATGGCAACGGTTGCCACGGGTATGCCACCAGGCATTTGGACAGTTGCCAACAAAGCATCAAGGCCTTCAAGCGAAGCGTTAATGGGGACGCCAATAACAGGCTTTATCGTGATCGCCGCTACCGCACCCGCTAAGTGCGCAGCCATTCCAGCACCGGCTATAAAAGCCGCACACCCCCTTTGATCCGCGTCAGTAACAAACTTCAAAGTGGCTGCTGGCGTACGATGGGCAGAGGTCACTTTGACCTCCACACCAATATTAAACTTTTTAAGCGTATCAATCGCCGGCTGCATTTGTGGCAAATCTGAATCTGAACCCATTAATACCGCTACGAAGGTATTGCTCATTATACTATCTCTCAATATTGAAGTTTATCGGCCGATCACCGTGTAATTCTTACTCGACAACCGCAAATGGAAGCAACGACTCCCTTTTTAATATTCATAAAGGTTTAACGCTTACCGCAAAAACAAGCTCGTCACGAAGCCGCGCAAACTACCCAATAATCAGCAAAGTTTCAAGCCTTTTTAACCTATCACACCCGCTTCAACTACCTTTATATTGAAAATTATACTCGCCGACTGTAAAAGCCGCCCTCTACTGACAACAACCCCATCAGCTCAAGCTCTATTAGCGCAGCGCTCAGACTATCCACACTAAAACTCACTTGATTGGCAATTATTTCAAAGGGTATCGGTTCAATTTCCAGTAAAATGTAGATCTCACGTAACTCATTTGACAGTGATTCTATTATTTCGCTTTGTGGGTCATTGTCTAGCGGCCTACCCACTAAACTACCGCCTATTTGCAGATCAAGTTCCGCTAGTACATCCTCAGCACTCTCAACCAATGCAGCTCCCTCTTTGATCAGCTGATGACAACCTCGGCATTGCGGATTGTAAACAGAACCCGGCACAGCAAACACCTCTCGATTTTGCTCCGCCGCATATCCTGCCGTAATCAATGACCCACTAGGCAATGCCGCTTCTACTACGATGACGCCTAAGCTCAAGCCAGACACAATACGGTTCCGACGCGGAAAGTACGCTGGTAACGATGGAGTACCCAAAGGCATTTCAGTGAGGACGCAGCCGTTTTGGATGATATCCCCAGCCAATTGCTGATTGACTATGGGATAGACAAGGTCCAGACCTGTTGCCCAAACAGATACCGTTTTACCGCCCGCATTAATCGCCCCCCGGTGAGCAGCTGTATCGATCCCAATCGCCATCCCGCTAGTAACAACAACACCCGCCCGGATCAAATCTGCAGCCAAATCAGCAGCAAATTTACGCCCTGCCGAGGTAGGCTTGCGAGTACCCACTATTGATATACTTGGCATTAAGCACGTATCTACGTCTCCTTGCAAATAAATAAGCGGGGGGCAATCGGTTAGCTCCTTTAATAAAGGGGGAAATCGTACGTCTTCTTTTAATAGTGCTACCGCACCAGCTTGAGCCAACCATTCTATGGTTCGCTCTGCTACTTCCCACTGAGGGGACAGCGGCGGGTTTCGAAGCAACCGCTCCAGTTCACGCTGCCCGCGACTACTCGTTGCAACCGAGCTAAAGGATTCCATGGAGCCCGAAAATAACCTCTCTATGGATCCTGCCATCGACAATAATTTTGACAAGCGAATAGGCCCAAGGCTATCGACTTGTTGCAGCGAAATGTAGGCCTTTAACTTCTGGGCAAGAGTAAATGAAGAATAGGGAGGCGTCTCAGGTGAGACTGGAGGGGGAGGGTACATTAGAAAATCATCCTTGATCTATGTTTTCAGCGGTCAACTTTGCTCGTGCAGGTTCGCTCGCATCAATAACGGTAGTTACGAGCATCCGGCTCGACAGTATTACATTCAGAAAGTGATGATTTTAGCATAACGTAGATAACTCTGGACTACGTCTAAGCAATTTGTTGTTTCAAATATTCAGAATCAAAAATCAGCGGGGCAAAATAGCCCCTATTTATTCAAGTCATGTACCAGCCTATTCGAAATCAGGGGTTAGCGATTTCATCAAACACCGAGAGAGGCCGTTCTGCTTCTAAAACTAAACCATAACTCACCTTTTCAAACACCTTAAACACAATCAACAAACCTGCTCGCTCGCTCGGTAAACGAACTTTACCTTTACCAACACTGTCACGAATGACCTTACCCGCTCGACTCACTTTCAATACGTCTCCGGTATCAAGGCCTTCTCGAATCCCACGGTTAATCACAACCACGTCATAGGCGCCAACATTGCCCACACCTCCTTCGACCGCAATAATTACGCCTTCGATATCGACATCAGGTGCCTTAGGGTAAAACGTTGAATGCACCTGTTCATCGACAAAAGATAAAAAACGATCGCCTATACGAACCTCTTGCTTGCTAGTTCCCAGCAAAACAGACGTGACTTCACCCAGGTCATCAACATCTACAATGCGCCCGGTACCCACTTCTGCAGCCTGCACACCGAGCTTTTCCCGAGTCACAGGGTCAACAAAGGTTTGGCCCTTGCGGTAAAGGCCGTAAAAATTTGTATCTGGATCAAATTCCCCGCGTGCATAAACCTTATCGCCTGCTCCGCTAATTAATCGACTATCATTACCGGCTAAAACATAGGGTGCACCTGCTAGGAGCTCTTTTTCTACAACGCGACTACGAGATAAAAATGAATTGATTGCATCCAGGGGAATTGCCGGAATAGCGGCCCCCAAAGGCGAGGTCCTCATTTGGGGGGTCAATTTAATTGAACCACGGCTAAGCACTAATCGCGGCTTTCCATCAAGATAAACCAGCGATAAAATATCGCCCGGATAAATAAGATGAGGATTCGTTACTTGTGGGTTAGCCTGCCATATTTCTGGCCACAACCATGGGCTCTTAAGGAACATCCCTGATATATCCCAAAGTGTGTCTCCCAACTTGACGGTATAAGCACTAGGATGGCCTGCCCGTACTTCGACTTGCGCATTAACCAAAGCACTCTGAATGAGCGCCATCATAACCACAAACCCAAGCCAAAATTTCTTCATCGTAAATGTCCTTCAAAGCTATTGCCGGTCGATGCAATGCCAACGAAGCAATTTCTATAGATTATTTATCAATCAACAGATTATTACTCAACCAACAGATGCAAAATTTTCAATGCGATCTGTATAATATAGCAGTCAACATGGACGCTAGCGGCAATTATTGCGCATAAATGTCGGTAATTACTGGTTTTTTTAGATTATTCGGAGTTGAAAGTGATATTCGCCCCCATATAAATTGAACGACTTCACACTCAGACACATCCCCGAGATTTAGCTCACATACTAGTGTAACAATTCATGGCCATACTCAACATTCTCGAATTTCCTGATCCGCAGCTTAGAAAGACAGCAAATTCCGTGAAAACGGTAGATTCTGACATTCAGTTGCTCGTTAAAAATATGCTTGAAACGATGTACGATGCCGAGGGTATAGGTCTTGCCGCCACTCAAGTGAATATTCATAAACGCATTATTGTTATCGACATTTCTGAAAATTGCGATGAACCTCTGGTATTTATTAACCCCAAAATTGAAGTCATCGACCACACTCTGCACGAACATCAAGAGGGTTGCTTGTCGGTGCCCGGATACTACGAAGAGGTAGAACGCCCTTCGAGCGTAAAAGTTGTCGCCTTAAATGAACAAGGCAAACCCTTCGAGTTAATCACTGAAGATCTTCTTTCCGTTTGTATCCAGCACGAGGTAGATCACCTCAATGGCAAATTATTTGTCGACTATATCTCTGTACTAAAACGCAATCGTATTAAGCAAAAGTTACAGAAAGAACGCCGTCAGGATTAACACCTCTGACTAATATTGAAAAAATTATTTAGCTGTTAATTCTATACCATCAAAAGGAATAACCTTGCGCGTCATTTTTGCCGGCACACCCGATTTTGCCGCTGCCCATTTAACAGCTTTAATCGATCACTCAGAAACGGAAGTGATCGCCGTTTACACGCAACCTGATCGCCGAGCAGGCAGAGGGAAAAAGTTATGTCCTTCCGCAGTAAAGCGCGTCGCAGAATCTGCTGACATCCCTATCCAACAACCCGTATCACTTAAAGACCAACAAGCCCAATCAATATTCGCAGACTATCGGGCTGACATCATGATCGTGGCCGCTTATGGCCTGCTATTACCTCAGACCATCTTAGATTTACCGAAGTGGGGGTGTATTAATATTCACGCCTCATTGCTCCCCCGGTGGCGAGGTGCCGCTCCTATAGAAAGAGCAATTATTGCCGGCGACCAACAAACTGGCATCACTATTATGCAAATGGATCAGGGTTTAGACACGGGTGATATGTTACTAAAAAAAAGCTGTGCGATAAGCGTCGATGAGACTGGGGACAGCTTGAAACAAAAGTTAGCAGCATTAGGAAAACCACTGTTGTTACGAGCTCTAACGGATATTAATAGCGACAATATTAAAGGTGAAGTACAAGACGATAGCGCCAGTAATTATGCAAAAAAATTAGCCAAGGAAGAATCTGTTATTAACTGGCGCGAAGCCGCCACCCTTATTGATAGAAAAATAAGGGCCTTTACCTCGGCAATGGGTACACATACCAATTTGGAAGATCAACGTATTCGCATTCATGAAGCCACAGTAAAACATGAAGAAGAAAACCATCCTAACTCCGAGCCAAAAGCTGCAGGGACTATATTGTCAATCGACAAACACGCTCTATGCGTACAATGTGGCGAACAAATTTTAGCAATTTTCAAAATACAAATTCCCGGCGCTAACATTGTTCCTATAGAAGCATT
>JAJRPK010000398.1 GCA_024280785.1 Gammaproteobacteria bacterium | reverse complement strand
CCACACCAGGTCCGGGCTGTAGTATATTCACTCGCGGATGTCGATTTGCCAACGCAATCACTTCCCAGGTATTAATATTCTCTGTTTCACAAATCATCGACAATTCGTTGGCAAAAGCTATTTGCACATCGCGTGAAGAGTTTTCGGTCAGCTTAACCATTTCCGCTGTTTTTGCCGTTGCCTCCAAAACCTCTCCACGAACAAATCTCCTATAAAAATCAGCAGCAACACAGGTAGAAGCCTCGTTAATACCTCCAACAACCCGATCATTCTCAATCAACTCAATAAGAATTCGGCCAGGCAATACTCTTTCCGGGCAATGCGCAACAAAAACATCCTCACCTGTTTTATGACCGTCTTGCTTTAAAATAAAGGCAACAACTTCATCCGTTGTTCCTACGGGGCTCGTCGACTCCAAAATAACAAGGTTTCCCGGCTTCACAAGAGGAGATATTTTACGTGTCGCCGCTTCAATATAAGAAAGATCAGGAACTTTAGCTGAGACATGATCTGAGCCACCCTCTTTAAACGGAGTGGGTACAGCGATAATAAATATATCGGCCTCTACCGGCTCAAGGCTGGCCGTCAAGTTTCCTGAATGAACCGCAGACTTAACTAAAATATCCAGATCAGGTTCTACAATATGGATTTCACCGCGGTTTATTGTCTCAACTACTTTTTTGGAAACATCGACTCCCGTTACACGATAACCTTTAGTTGCTAACAACGATGCTGTAGGTAAACCAATATACCCCAGCCCCATAACACATATGGTTTTTACTTCTTTTTTTTCACTCATGAACTTCTTTTATCCCGCTATTTGGTAACATTGCTAACATCAGCTCACGACTGCGTTGCTTCATTAAGCTTGTCCACTACAGCGCATCCCCTTTACGCCTTTAAGTACAATGGCACCCCCGCCTTCTTAGCTGCTTTAATTAAGCCCTGATCTAACGAAGCCAGTGGTAGGTTCATTCGCAGCGCCAACTCTAAATACGCCGCATCATAACTCGATAATTTATAATTCCGTGCCAACACTAACGAGCGGTTCCATGCATGCTTAGCTGTTTCACCATCGACCCGTATTGATAATTGTTCAATCTGAGCAATAAATCCTTCAGCTACAGCAACACTAATATCTCCACGCTTTTCGGCAGCATTAAGCACATTAGAGACTTCAAGATGCCAAAGATTGGGTACGAATGCCTTCCTTTCAATTAACATCTGTAAAACCGATTCCGCATAACGCTGATCGTTAGCTTTTTGGCTGACTAACAACCAACGCATAGTCACAGAGTTATCAAGCACAAAGTCCATTTTTTATCCTATACAATTATTTTCGGCCTAATGCTTTTAATTCGCAAAGATCATTATCTGATACAGGTTTTTTTTTAGTATTAAGCAAATTACGAATAGCTATAGCACTTTTTTTTTGTTTGTTAACATCACTGGGGATAAGATCGGCAATGGGTTTACCGCGATTTGTTATCGTAAATGATTCCCCTGCTTCAACTCGCCGCAAAATCTCTGGCAATTTAGTCTTCGCATCATACGAACCAATTTCGTTGTGCATAGCTTCTACCCTTTCATGCAGTGTTATCATATCGAGCCATAATAGACCAGCATAATAGACCAGTCAATCTATACCCGGTTAATTTAACTAACTTTACCCACCTTTTCTCTTTTTTTGATGCCTTTTCATTATATTTGATAATAATCCCTATACCATTCAACAAAGTTTTTTACACCCACTTCAACAGGGGTGCCGGGCTTATAACCCATATCTGCCACCAAAGAGTCAACGTTAGCAAAGGTATCGGGAACATCACCCGGCTGTAATGGAAGAAGGTTCTTTTCAGCTTTTTTACCCAAACAGTCCTCAAGGACTTCAATATAACGAGATAACTGTATCGGTTGATTACTACCAATATTATAAATACGGTAAGGTGCTTTTGAAGACGCTGGGTCTGGGCTATCGCTCTTCCAGTCGGGGTTTTCCTTGGCGGGGTTATCGAGTGTACGCATTACACCTTCAACGATATCATCGACGTAAGTAAAATCGCGAGTGTGATTGCCATGGTTAAATACATCAATTGGTTTTCCAGCAATTATATTTTTTGCAAACAAGAATAACGCCATATCCGGGCGGCCCCAAGGCCCATAGACAGTAAAAAACCTTAACCCGGTACATGGTACGCCAAACAGATGAGCGTAGTTATGCGCCATCAATTCATTAGCTTTTTTTGTCGCGGCATAAAGGCTAACCGGGTGATCGACTCCATCATGCACCGAAAAAGGCATGTTAGTGTGAGAACCATAAACTGAACTGGTCGACGCAAAAACCAGGTGCTCTACCGGGTTGAATCGGCACCCTTCAAGAACGTTGAGCGTACCATGCACATTTGCATCAATATAAGCTCTGGGATTTTCTAGTGAATACCGTACCCCAGCTTGCGCTGCCAAATGAACCACTCGTTGTGGCTTTTCTTTAGCAAACAGCTCGGCCATGCCGTCAGCGTCTTCGATATCCATACGGACATCGGTGAATTTATCGAAGGCTTTCACTCTTTCTAAGCGCGCTTGCTTAAGAGTCACATCGTAATAATCATTAAGGTTATCGATT
>JAJRPK010000397.1 GCA_024280785.1 Gammaproteobacteria bacterium | reverse complement strand
ACGTCTCCCCAGCGGCGATAAAGGGTTGTTTTGTGCACGTCTGCACGTGAGGCGAGCAACTCAAAGCTCATCGCTTTAGTAGGGGCTTCGAGTATCAAGTTTCTTGTAGCGGCAAACACTGCGTCTACTACTTGTACGGGGCGTCCTCGGGACTTTTTTTGCTTATTCGACGATCGTTTTGCAGCCAATAGCCCTGATGCAGAGCGACTTGAGCTTGCTTGTGACTTGGAGGTTTTTGAGCTGGCCGGCATAGGTAGAATGTTGTTAAATTTAGTTTGAGATGGCTATTGTGTTACATGACGGCTATTTATGCAACTTTTAGTTGCATAAATAAAAAAGATCAGTAATATTGAAAATATTGATTGAAGTCCGAGTTGCTTGGTATTAGGTCTAACGAATTAAAGAAGGTATGATAAATGGATAAGAAGGCGCAAAAAATTGATACCGCTAAACGGCATTGGAGTAAGTTTTGTCAAGCTCTAGAGCAGACAGGCGAGAAAGCACTTGATGAACTGCATATTGAATCAGACATCGATTTAGCTGAAGGTCTACGTTATTTAAGTCGCATTGCCCGGTTAGCTTTAGAAAGCGAATTAGAAAATAAAGACAGTGACCACCCATACTTTCAGCGGGCATTAGGGCCGACCTTGAAAATGGGCGGTGATAATCCGATGGGGGCTTATCTTGCGGCGCCAATAAATGGCCGCGATACTTATCGTATTAACGGTAATAGGGGTTCTGCCGAATGGGTATCGTTTTTTGCTCAACGGAGTTATGACGCTCTTAGTGAAGGGTTGAGTGTTTTTGGCGACGCTTTGTTTGCAACGAATTTAGAATGCGACAGTGATGGCCACTTTGAAATTATTATCTCCCCTGAAAAACACCAAGGCAATTGGATCGAGTCCGACAAATTTAGTTCGTTAATGCTAATTCGTCAGTTTTTTGGTGACTGGGACGACGTTAGACCGATGGATCTGCGAATAGAAAACTTAACCAGCGGGGACAAGCCCAAAGTATTACTTACGTTAGATGAAGTGACAAAACGCCTGGATGCTAGTGGCGCATTTTTCGAAATGATGATTCCCATCATGCAATCCGAAATGGTCGGTATGGCTGCACGGACCAACGGTTTTGAGACGGACATAGGGAATCCAACCAATGATACCGGCGGTGTTCCGGGTGGAAACGGGGTGACAGGTCGATGGAAGCTAGCGTCAGACGAGGCTTTGATAGTAAAGCTAACGCCGCCCAGTCCTTGTCCCTATTGGGATATTCAAGTGGGTAACGGTTGGTACGAGACTTGGGACTATCGTCATTTTTTCTCTGGAATGACTCATTCACAAGCCGCCAAGGCCGATGACGGCTCGTTTACTATTATATTGAGCGAACAGGACCCAGGCACGACAAATTGGTTACAAGCGGCGGGACATGAAGAGGGGCATATAGCGGTTCGCTGGCAATTGACCGAGGGCCAGTTGCCTATCCCTGAATGCCAAGTAGTCAAAGTAGCTGAGGTTAAATCAATAACGTCGTTACTTGAAATTTCTCCGGGACAAAGGTTGGCGCAAAAAAGCCTTCACCGTGAAGCCGTTGAACAGCGGTTTCGTCTTTAGTTGATTTTGTCGGTTATTGACGGCTTTTACTGAATGCCTTCTAATAGTATGCATATTTGCAATAAGTGACGAGACTTAAACTAACATTTATTTTTAGAGGAATTGACGTGATGTATAAAGTAATTCAGTGGGCAACAGGAATTCACGGTATGTTGGCTATTCGAGGAATTTTAGACCACCCTGAAATGGAGCTGGTAGGAGTTAAAGTTTATAGCGATGACAAGCATGGTGTCGATGCAGGAAAATTATGCGGTCGTCCTGATACAGGTATTATCGCGACAAAGAACATCGACGACATTATTGCCATGGAGGCAGATTGCGTTATTTATATGCCACTAATGGCGAATAACGAAGAGTTGGTAGCCATTTTAAAGTCTGGCAAAAACGTGATTACTTCTTGCGGGTTTGTATATCCGGTTAATCGAGATACCGCCGATATTGATGCGGCGTGCAAAGAAGGTAAGTCGGTATTGCATGGAACCGGAATTCATCCCGGTGGTTTAACCGAAAAGCTGCCGTTAATGGCATCGGCATTTGTCACTAACATTCGTTTTGTGCGGAGCGAAGAATATTCAGATTTGCGCACTTACGACGCGGAAGATGTGGTGACCGATATTATGCTATTCGGAAAAACGGCCGAGCAACTTAAAAGCAGCATAATGGTCGATGCCTTAGGGCAGGGGTTTTGTCAGTCGGTCGATATGGTTGCCGACTGTATTGGGGTGAAATTGGACTCGGATTATAAAATCACTCATCGCTGGAGTTTAGCTACGGCTGATATCGAATCTCCTTTTGGTGTGTTAGAAAAAGGCACGGTAGCGGCCCAACATTTTTCTTGGGAGGGCTGTGTAAAAGGCGTGCCGGTTATCAAAGCGGCAGTGAATTGGTATATGGGTAATGAACACCTTGAAGCGGGGTGGGATTTGGGCAAAGAGCGGTTTGAAATGGAAGTAGTGGGCGACAACCGAATTCAATTGGTGACCGAAGGTTTGCATGCCGAGTCGCCAGAAGAGGGGGCTGTTGAAGATGAATCAGCGTTGGTTGCGACGGCGATGCACTGCGTTAATGCGGTGCCTTATGTTTGTAAGGCGAGCCCGGGTATTCGAAGCTATCGCGATATGCCGATGATTACCGGTAGAGCGGCAGCATCTTTGTTGTGATTTTTTTGTGTTAGATAAAGTGCGCTAACGCGTACTTTATACCGAGCTGTTACTTTTATTGGTTTTTTTCATTCTCTTTATGTAGGTGCTTTGGCCGCCAATGATATATGTAAATCGGAGTTTGGTAGACATCTTTAAGTCTGATGATTTTTGTAGGTTGACGCGAAGGTAAAGCGAATGTGTTACTCACAATGAGAATCTCATTTAATAGTTCGTGTTTCAGTTTTTCATTAAGAGCA
This sequence comes from Gammaproteobacteria bacterium, assembly GCA_024280785.1. Classification (GTDB taxonomy): domain Bacteria; phylum Pseudomonadota; class Gammaproteobacteria; order Pseudomonadales; family UBA7434; genus UBA7434. The sequence goes on along the minus strand of JAJRPK010000397.1, from coordinate 52 downwards.
ACCATACCTCCAGGGAAAAGATAACAGAATAGAATGGAAACATTGCTGAGTT
>JAJRPK010000396.1 GCA_024280785.1 Gammaproteobacteria bacterium | reverse complement strand
GAGCCGATACCTTCGCCTGACGAAGCGGTGGGTGACGGTGATGAAGACCCCCGGATTCAGCGTTGCCGGGATCAGCTGGGCATGCAAGATTTAATCTTGCCTTATTTTAAAAACATGCATGATATGTATCCCGAGCATATTCACGAAGAGATTGAATTACAGTTTCTAAATTTTTCGACCTTATTGTTAGAAAACTATGCACTGATGCCAAAATGGAGGGATTATTATCTTTCGCACGATCAAACCGAGCATTACGAGTATTTGCGACGTGCATTGAAGGCACTGCAATGGATGAGAGGGCCCGATCGGTGGATTTTAAAGTCTCCGCAGCACATGGAGCAATTGATTCCACTGCAGCGGGTATTTCCGGATGCCACTTATGTTATTCCTCATCGTGACCCGGTTTCGGTGACGACATCCTTAATTACTATGCTGGTATATTCATCGCGAATGAGCCGTGACCCCGTACGGCCTAACGAAATTGCTGACTATTGGGTCGATAGAGTAGAGAAAATGCTTAAAGCTTGTGTTCGAGATATCGATATACTGCCGAGTGAGCAAGTCATTCACGTGCAGTTTAACGATTTTATGGCTGATGATATCGGAACAATTGAACGAATCTATCAGCTCGCAGATCATCCGATGACAAGCGAAGTGCGCACGGCAATGCAGCAATACATAGAGGATAACCCTAGAGGAAAGTATGGCCGTGTTGAATATGATCTAAAAAATGATTTTGGTCTTGATCGGGATGCTCTCTACGAGCGGTTTAGTTTTTATACGGAACGTTTCGATATTCATCTTGAACACTAGGTTGTTTGTGAACATCCACAACGCGTGTTTTACACCGATTTTGGCAAGCCATTAAGAAACGTAGGTTCATTGCGGCTTAGGGCTAGCCTAAGGCTGTGCGCGTAGCGGACGTTGAAGCTGCTTAACTTTTTTTAGAATTCATCTTCATTGCTGCTTTCGCCTGAACTTTCGCTAAAGCCAACGACAGTTGTTTCTGTAGATTTTGAAAAACTTTTGTTGAGCGAAGAAATGTTTACGGTTTTAGGATGTTTGATTATATCGTTGGATTTCCAATTTTTAATTTTTATGGTAGAGGATTTTCCGCGCTCTATTTGTTCGATTTGAACGGGCAGATAATGTTGTGCTGGAGAAAACCAAATATTAGTTGTTCTGTTTTCTTTTTGCCGCCTATAAATTAACGAATCGATCAAGCCTAAGTTGGTAGATATAGTTTCATTACCTTGAAAATCAAACGTGTAGATTTTTATTTTGTTATGGCTGGCTACATTGTAGCTAAAAGATTTTTTGCGGGGTTTTTCAAGTAAATCCATTTGTAACTGAAATTGATACGATAGCCGATCAAGTGTTCCTGAAGGTAAATCGAATTGGTATTCTTTCTTGCCCTTACTGCCATTGGCGATTCCATTTTTCCAGTCAAAATAAATGTGAACAGGTCGATCAGTACCTAAACCTTTTCTCGTATAATGGTAACTAAGTGGGCGAATTGTCCTGTTATTGATGATTTCGAATTCAGACCATTCATTGAGTCGCATCCAAAGGGCTTTAGCTTTCCAGCTTATTTTGTAAGTGTTTTCTCCCGTGATTTCGAATTTGCGAATCCCAGTGATTTTTATCCCACGTAGCTTAGTCGTGTAGGTCGCCTCGTAGGGCGGGATAGTGGTCGCTGTGCAGGCAAGCTGACTCGCCAGTATGCAAAACAGAGCAAGAAGGCGTAGTCCAGCGATAAGTTTGATTGGGCGCTTATATCGCATGGCTTTACTGCTAGTTCTGGCTGTAACCGTCAACGGGAAGTTCTTCATTGTCAAACATCGCTTTTTCGTTAGTAAGTGAAACTCGCTTATCGATTATCAAGGCAATTGCCTGCGGGTAAATTGTGTGCTCTTTAGTTAATACTCGTCCGGCTATATCCGATGCGGTATCGTGTGGGTGTATTGGTACGCTAGCCTGAACGACAGTAGGGCCTCCGTCGAGTTCAGCGGTGACAAAATGCACGGTAACTCCCGCTTCTTTGTCTCCGGCATCGATGGCGCGTTGGTGAGTATTTAGCCCTGGGTACTTTGGCAACAGAGACGGGTGGATGTTCAACAGTCGTCCTTGGTAATGGTGCACAAATTCACTACTTAGAATTCGCATAAATCCGGCTAAAATGACTAAGTCAGGCTCAAATGTGTCGATGACCGACAAAAGTTTTTGGTCAAATGATTCACGGCTAGAGAATGCCGTGTGGTCTATACAGATATTTTCTATGTCGGCTTGCCGGGCGCGGTTTAGGCCGTATGCATCTGCACGGTTACTGATGACTGCAACTATATTGGCGTTGATAAAGCCGTTGTTACAGGCGTCAATAACCGCTTGTAAGTTGCTGCCGCTGCCGGAAATCAGCACTACTATTTTAGCTTTTAAGGTTTTTTTGCTGGAAGCTACATCGATTTCAGACATTGGCTGACGCTCCATTGTTGGCTGAGGCTCCATTGCCTGCTGAAGCTCCATTTTCTGGCAGGCCATCTATTTGCTGATTTGTCATGTTTGTCGTCAGGTATAAGGGCTTAACTAACGTAAAATCACTTGCTGATCGCCATTAGCTTTGGAGCTAACGCTACCGATCTGCCATGCCGTTTCACCCAAGTCTTGTAGTAGCTTTAGTGCGTCTGGTACTTTGTCGGCGGATATAACCACTACCATTCCCACTCCACAATTAAACGTACGGTGCATTTCTGTGTCGTTAACATTTCCTTTTTGCTGCAACCAGTTAAAAATTTTGGGTATATCCCAAGAGTTGGTTTCGATACTAGCGACCATGTTCTCAGGGAGAACTCGAGGGATGTTTTCTAACAGTCCGCCACCAGTTATGTGCGCTATAGCATGTACCTGTACGGCGTTAATAAGGGCGAGTATCGACTTTACATAGATGCGCGTGGGAACAAGTAATGCTTCGGCTAAAGTTCGGCCATCAAAGTCCTGTTGGATGTCCGCTTCGGCGTGTTCGATGATTTTCCGAATAAGAGAGTAACCATTAGAGTGAGGGCCGGAAGAGGCTAGTGCGATAATGGCGTTACCGTCAGCAACATTAGTTCCATCTATGATTCCATCTTGTTCAACAACGCCGACACAAAATCCGGCCAAGTCGTAATCTCCCTTAGCGTACATCCCCGGCATTTCAGCTGTTTCACCGCCAATAAGGGCGGCGCCCGCTTGCTGGCAGCCTTCGCCTATGCCCGCCACTACGGTCGCGGCAACATCAATGTCGAGCTTTCCCGTGGCGTAATAGTCGAGAAAAAAGAGTGGCTCGGCACCAGCAACAATTAAGTCGTTGACGCACATGGCAACCAGGTCGATGCCGACTCCGTCATGGTATCCAGCTTCTAGCGCCAATTTCAGTTTGGTGCCTACGCCGTCTGTACCCGCCACCAAAACCGGGTTTTTATAATGGGTAGGTAGCTTGCATAGTGCACCAAAGCCACCTAAGCCACCTAAGACCTCTGGCCTACGGGTCTTTTTAGCGACATGCTTGATTTTTTCGACCAATGCATTGCCGGCATCAATATCTACGCCAGCATCTTTGTAAGAAAGTCCGGTTGAAGCGGGTGGGTTGGTGTCACTCATAAATGGTGCAGAAGCCTATATTGTGGAGCTAAGGTGGGGTTATCCAGCAGTAGCACCTATTTGTTGGGGTCAACTACGTTGGATTCGAGCTGGAAATGTTGTCTTTAAAGTTGCCATCAAAGATAGCCATTGTACCGTTTGATGCTCGGAGATACAGTATTCCATAGTGAGCATTTGGCTGCATTGCTAAGAAGTGCCATGATTTTTTCTGCGGCGGCTGTCCAGATCCTTGTATAGTCGGTTTGTGCATTTCAAGCTTACGGGTTTGGGCTAATAATAAAGCCATAAGAAATCATGAATTGTACACATTTTGTTCCATCTAAGAGGTTGGAGATATTATTTTGTCGAGATTTTTGCTTTCTTTTGGGAGCATTGCTGATTACACCGCAGCGCTGTTGGTTTTGACGCTGTATGCGGCACTGCCAGCGCTGATGGTAAGTAACGTGAGTGCCAGCGAGGAAGTTGATTTATTTAAGGTTCGGATGAGCGTCGAGTCAGAATCGCGATCCAATCGTCGAGCTGCCAGCCAAGAAGCTTTGAAAATACTGTTTGTCAGGGTTTCGGGGGACCGCAAGGTGATGACAAATCACCCTCAACTCAAGAGTAAGGTGGCCAATGCCGATCAATATGTTGCGAGCTTTTTGTATGCAAGATCTAAGTACGATGGGCCTATCGCTAAGTCACCATCTGAACGGGAAGAGGCTTTTGTTACAAGACCGATATCGCTTGATTCACTGGCAGGCATTTCAGCCCAAGACGAAGTCTTAACGTTACACTTAAATTTTCATGAGGAAGCCGTGACGGCATTGCTCAAAGATGCAGGTGCACCGTACTGGCAGGCTAATCGTCCGGGAGTTTTGATTTGGTTGGTCAATCAAAGTGTCGATGGCGTTCAGATTGTGAACTCAGAGAACTCCCCTTTTTATAGTGCTCAGCTGTTAGAGCAAGCACAAGTGCGTGGTATTCCCATCGTGCGACCATTGCTGGACTTAGAGGAGCTGAACCGTATTTCGGCTGATGATATATGGGGTTTATCCTCATCGATTATCACTAAAGCGTCGGCGCGCTACGATGTTGGTGCAGTCTTGGTTGGTAAGCTAGGACAATCAGCAGACAAAACCTGGTATGGACAATGGTTGCTTATCTACCGGGGCCAGCATTCGCTAGAGAGATATCGTGGGCAAGATATCGAGAGCTTTTACGCGCTAGGTTTTGATTTGGTAGCGGATAAACTGGCAGCCGATTACGCTATTGTCGCTGGAAGACTTCATCAAGAGAGCCTCTTAACCATAGAAATAAAGGAGGTAACAAGTCACGCAGCTTATGTCGCATTGAGCGAATACCTTCAGCAGATAGCGGGTTTGGACAATATGCAATTGACCCATATTAATAACGATCGTTGTTATTTCAGTTTTTCATCGGCGAGTAATTTAAATAATATTCGCTCATTAATAGAATTGGATCGGCGCCTTGTTTGGCAAGGACAATTAGCGAGTAGGCGGCTAAGCTACCGCTGGAGTTTTTCTGACTAGCTACAGTATTATTTATGCGGCGAATTGAAAGTTAAATATATACAAGGTGTACCCATGATAACCGAAAAAATTGCCAGTAATCTCTTTTGGCTGATTGTAGTTGTTGCTTTAATGGCTCTTGTATATGTTCTGAAACCAGTACTTACGCCATTTGTTATCGCTGCATTATTGGCCTATCTGGGTGATCCCATGGCTGACCGTCTAGAACTCAGAGGCTTGTCTCGTAGTTGGGCCGTGATCGTGATGTTTGCGTTGGGAACGTTGTTGTTGCTGATCTTTTTACTTTTATTTGTGCCGATGATCGTTGCACAAGTCGAGTTGTTAGTTCACGCAATTCCTGGCTATATTGATTGGATACAGCAGAAGATATTGCCGTGGTTGCAAAGTTTTTTTCGCATGGAGCAAAGTTCTGAATTTTTGGAGCAAATGAAAGTTTCTTTGCAACAAAATTGGCAGAAGGCCGGTAGCATCTTTGGGCATTTAATAGCCCAGCTAACTCGGTCAAGTGTAGCTATTGCCGCTTGGCTGGGAACAATTGCTTTGATTCCCGTCGTGGCATTTTATTTGTTGCGAGATTGGGATGTGCTTGTGGCACATATTGGTGAATTGTTACCGCGTTCACAGTTCCAGACTGTTAGTCAGTTGGTGGTTGAATGTGATCAGGTATTAGGGGCCTTTTTACGTGGGCAATTACTGATTATGATGTCCTTGGGCACAATATATGCTTTGGGCTTGGCCTTGGTAGGGCTAGATCTTGCGTTACTTTTAGGCCTGGTTGCCGGTTTGGCCAGCGTTGTTCCCTACCTTGGAGTTATAGTGGGTATCTTGGGCGCAGGAATAGCCGCTGTCGTACAGTTCCATGATTGGATTTATCTGCTGCCGGTGTTGTTAGTTTTTGGTGTAGGACAGATGTTAGAAAGTTTCTTTTTAACGCCAATACTCGTTGGCGACAAAATTGGCTTGCATCCGGTAGCCGTTATTTTTGCCGTGTTGGTCGGCGGGCAGTTGTTTGGTTTTGTGGGTGTTTTGCTAGCTCTGCCCGTAGCGGCGGTAGCAATGGTGCTGGTTCGCCATATGCACGTCAATTATAAGAACAGTGTTTTTTATCATGACGAAGAAGAGTAT
>JAJRPK010000395.1 GCA_024280785.1 Gammaproteobacteria bacterium | reverse complement strand
TAATTAACCAAATGACTATGGCTGCAGCAAATCCTGGAATTTGCTTACCCCAGAGTAAAATCAAAATTACCAATAACGCAAGAGCCAGCATCTCACCCGCTACCATTGGATACCAAAGGGAGAGGCCTATATCTCTAAAAATGATGTCCATATTTTCTAATAAAAAAACTACGACCGTTAAATTGAAGTCAGTAATTTTCATCAACACTTCTGTTAACAAAGGAGAAAAATACGAGGCTAATATGGAGATTATCCCGAGAGGCACAACAAAAATACTAACAGCGGGAATAACCACAAAGTTAGCTAACGGTGCTACATAGGATATTGGCGCTGAAAAAGGTGATACAAGTAGCGGCATCGCAATCAAAATAGTTAACTGGGCTGAAATAGAAAAACTTAAAGCGCGACGGACTTTGGTCAGAAAATGGGTCTTTATCGGTTGGGGCATAGGCTCATCGAACTCAGCATTTTCTTTCTTTATCGTCGTTATCGACGATCCCTTTGAAGATGATATAGAGAGTATCAAGAAGGCGACCGTTCCAAACGAAAACCAAAATCCGGCCGCTAACACCGCTAAAGGATCAATAATAAGAATAATCATCATCGTTAATATCAAAGCATTAAATCGCCCCGTTTTTCGGATAAACAACTGAGCGGCTAACAAACATATAACCATTGTCAACGCCCGCTGAGTTGATATCGACAAACCCGCTAATACCGCATAGAAAATAGCAAAGGGCAAAGCAATAAAAGAGCAGAACAGCGGGCGCGGAAAAATTAACAAAATGGTGGGGAACAGCAATAATACGAACCCGGCAATAATGGCTCCTAGTCCTGCGGCAATGCCAATATGTAAGCCTGAGATCGCCATTAAATGAGACGTTCCCGTTCGAGTAAAGAGGTCTTTATCTTTTTCTTTTAGCGCACTCCGATCGCCAAGCAATAATGTCTTTAGTAAAGCGCCATTTTCCAGGCGGTTAAATAGATCCGTCAAATTATCGATGCGGCCTCGTCGAATACGACTTATCAATGGTTCTGGTTCAACACTAAGCATTACTGGCGCAACATCTTTTCTTACATAGCCGGTAGCGTCCAAGTGATTTGAAAGCATATATCTAACGTAATCAAAACTACCAGGGTTATAAAAATTTCTGAACTTTTTTAAACGAACGGAAAATTCCCAAACTTCACTGGTATTGACAACAAAGTCGTCGTACAACTTTAACTGAATATATCTAGGGCTTCGCGGCCTAAACGAAGGAAAAATTTGAAAGCTATTAGCTAGCTGTTCTTGCGCGTTTCTCTTATTGCTAGAATTGCCACGCTTGTTAATTGCTTCGGCATTAGCGTGCTGCTGGCTTTTTTTCGTTTGCAGATAGGTACTGAGGGGTTGAAGATCAATGACTTTTACGACAAACCGCTGATAGCTTCTGACATCGTTAGTGGTCGAATCTAATTTTGATGGCCTACTTTTTTGTATAGCTAACGTCTCAACGAGCCCCACCACCGTGGCAATGAGGTAAAAATCATCGCCATCATCATCAACGCTTAGCACATGATTTAGATGGTCTTGCGCCCGTATATGTCCATAGGCGACACCGAGAAACAAAGCCCAGATCATTCCCCAGGTCTTGCGCTTAGATCTCTTGAAAATAGTCGTTTTAATTGAAAAAGATAGGCTGCGGTCAAGCCAAACATAGCCAATCGTTACCGCCGACAATATTAAAAAAGACAGAAGCAGCTGTTTTTGCGTCAACAAAGAGTTGGTCAACGCAATACTCGCGATTCCGCTGCATAACATTAGCATCCATGCCATGATATAATCCTTTAAGTATTATCCTTAACCATCTGATATATATTGAGTTTCTATTCAAGTATAGTAGCGGTTATTTAAACAACTTTAGCCAATGAGCATAGTCAGTCAACATATCCGAATGTTAATCACTCATTTTAAGTCGGCAGAAGTTACGAACAATTTATAGTCTAAACTTTAATAAGTAAAGGTAAACGGGATATCATAGCGAAGCTGTATGAGGGTGAGATTGTCTTTACCGTAGCTTTCTCGCGTTAAGTTAAGTTACTGATTCTATTTTAAGCTGAAAGCAATGTGCATACATTCAATCGTCAAGCATAAATACTTATTTTGACTTCAGCCTTATTTAGTTTACGAGTTCACAAAATATTGCTGAATGATTTATGCCGCAAAAATTTTTTAAACACACAATAGGTCATTATTTACCGAGCCAAAAAGAACTGCATGATCGCGGAGTGTTGGGATATTTTTCTTACTTAAGCCATCAACCACAGCTTTGGCACTTTAATAGGCACTCTATCGCTGCGGCATTTTTTATTGGCTTATTTATCGCAATGATTCCATTGCCCTTACAAATGCTAATGGCAGCGTTCTGCGCAATGATTTTTCAGGCTAACTTACCTTTGTCAGTGTCGCTTGTCTGGATATCTAACCCTCTAACCATTGCACCGATATTTTATTTTTCTTACCGATTAGGTGCTTGGTTACTTCAAATTGATGTGATAGAACCCAACGGGCCGCTTACTTGGGATTGGTTAAGCAGTGAATTACTGTCTACCGCCGTCATAGCCCCACTAATTACAGGGAGTTTATTGATAGGGACTGTTTTTGGATTAACGGGCTACCATACAGTCAACTGGCTTTGGCGCCGTCGCGTTATAAAGCGTTGGCGACAGAGAAAACTTCGTATTAAAAAAATCACAAGTTCGTAGTTAATAGCATTAAAGAGAAGCAGGATTCCCTGTTCTTTTCTTCTTGGCACTGGCACTGGCACTGGCGCTGGCACTATCACAGACAAAAGACTGCAGAAAGCTATAGATGCCTGAGCGCTTCGGCGGGCATAATTTTTGACGCTCTCCATGCAGGGTATATCGTAGCAACAAAACTCATAAGTAATGCAGCACCACATATCAAAAGAACATCTGTCGCTCTAATCTCAGAGGGTAAGTAGTTAATCGGATATACATCGGTCTGTAAAAATTCAATACCTAGCAGCAGCTGTATAGCGCTAACAGCTGAAGGTGCTAAGCTGGCGGCCAAGCAACCCAAAATGGCGCCAATGGCACAGCCTAATGTAGAGATCATCAACCCTTGATAGACAAAACTGAGCAAAACCCCTTTCCGACTCAGCCCCATTGTTCGAAGAATCGCTATTTCTGCCTGCTTGTGGCGGACAACCATACCCAAGGTCACAAAGACATTAAATACAGCTACCGCAATAATAGTCACTAACAATAAAACGACCATCTGCCGAGAAAGTTGGATGGCGGTATAAAGATTACCAAAGGACTGCGTCCAATCACTGAGTCTAACGGCAAGGTTGTAATCCACGGCTAGCTGCCTGGCCAGCCTTCTCGACTGAAAAATATCCGAAAATTGAAGTTGGATACCCTCTACTCCGATAGCCCGTCCGGTAATTCGATTTGCCTCGGCTAAATTAACTAGCCCTATGCCGTTATCGATCTCTGTGCCTGTGCTAAGCAGGTCAGCAACGGTAAAACTGTAAGTGGCGATATTGGGTATTTTTGCCGTAGAAAGAGCGAGGGTATCATCTCCCATAGCTGAGGAGTTAGGCACCATAAGGCGAAATGTAGAGCCCGTTTGTAGCCGAAGTTTTTTCGCAAGCTCAGCACCGACAATAATTTTACTGCCCGACAATCGCTGGGAGTCGGCCATTGAATCGATAGCTTTGTGTAAATACGGATTAATGAGTGACGACAAACGGATAAAATCAACGCCCTGAATTAATAAGGGCGTTACCTGACTGCCGGAAACAGCCATTGCTTTAAACTCGATGAGCGGCTGAACATTGATCACACCAGGCTCACTTTCTAACTGGTCGAGTAACGGCGGCCAATTTTCGTAAGGTTGATCAAACCATAAAGTAGCGTGCGGCGCTAAACCCAGAATACGATCCCGGAATTCTTTTTCAAATCCATTCATTACTGAAAGAACCAATACCAACAATGCAACTGCCATCGCTAAGCCGACGACCGACACAGTAGAAATAAACGAGATCATCGAGCTATGTTCTCGACCGGCAAAAAACCTCCAGGCTAGTAAAAAACTGACATTAGTACCCGATTTTTTAACGCTCTGATTCACTTTACTGTTACCAATTCAGTATTTTCCAATCGATAGATTTTATCCATTCTCTCTGCGACCAATTCATCGTGAGTTGCAACGACAAACGCCGTGCTTAATTGCTGTGATAGCGATTCCATTAGTAACTCTATAGACATCGAAGACTTCCGATCTAAATTGCCCGTCGGTTCATCCATCATGACGCACGCGGGTTCATTGATCAGTGCCCTCGCAATGGCGACGCGTTGTCGTTCGCCACCCGATAATGCCGACGGTTGATGGTTTGCCCTGTCAGCTAAGCCGACAGATTTAAGCATTAAGGATGCTTTCTCAAATGCTGCACTTTTTCCTAGCCCTGAAATCATTAAGGGCATTGCAACGTTCTCAAGAGCATCAAATTCTGGTAGCAGGTGATGAAACTGGTAGACAAAGCCTAACTCTTTGTTGCGCAGTTGGCTTAATTGAATGTCATTGAGGTTCGCAAGCGGTTTGCCATTAATTTGAACCGCTCCATTTGTCGGAAGATCTAAGCCACCCAGAAGGTTCAGTAATGTACTTTTCCCTGAACCTGACGCCCCTACTATGGCTATTCGCTCTCCCCTGCTGACGCACAAGTTAATATTGCTCAATAGCAGCAATTCATCATTACCCTGGAAATAGCTTTTGCACAAATTGGTACAACTTAATATGGGTTTTTCCATGTCGTTGTGAGAATCTCTCTATACTGTTAGTTAGTAGGCACTAAAAACGCGTTTGAATTCTGGTTCATAATTTGGTGTTTTAATTTTCGTAAGCGAGCGCCTCTGCGGGAGCAATTTTTGCCGCTTTGCTAGCAGGATAAAGTGTTGCTAACAAGCTGATTATTATTGCGACGACAACGACAATGCCAACGTTAGGCCAACGTAACTCCGAAGGCAAAAAGGGAATATAATAAACTTGTGGGTCGAATAGCTGCCAGCCGCTGAGCTGTTCGATCAGTTGTAATATAAGCCCAATATTTGGCGCAACTAAAATACCTAAAACCGCACCGATTAAAGTGCCAGTGACGCTGATAATCAACCCCTGCAGAATAAACACACGACGAATCTGAATTGAACTGGCCCCCATAGTCCTCAGGACAGCAATATCACTTCGTTTATCCGTAACCGTCATTAGCAAGATGGAAACGACGTTAAAAGAAGCTACAGCGACTACCGACATTAATAAAATAAATATCATAATCTTTTCCATTAAAATGGCTCGATATAAGCTCTGGTTATTTTCACGCCAATCGACTACTTCTAGTAATGCTAAGAGCGGATTGCCACTTATATCATTAGAATTCAGGGCGGCAGAGAGAGCTGATTGAGTAATCTTTTTTGCTTTGTACTGATCGCTGACGGATAAACGCAAACCCGTTACAGTATTTGCTTTAGCCAATAATTTTTGGCTAGTCACTAAGTTAATTAGCACCATATTTTGGTCTGGCTCTGCACCGACTTCAAAGACCGCCACCACCTCGAAACGTTTCTGCCGGGTTACAGGGCCTAAAGGCGTGAGTTTGATCCTGGGTGTTATTAGATTAACAATGTCACCGGGAATAAGCCCCAATTGGCGGGCTAAAATGCTGCCTAACACAATTCCATAGCGAGTATCTTTTAGTCGCGCTATATCCCCTGCAATTATATGTTTAGGCAATACAGAAACTTTTTTTTCTGCCTCGGTATCAATCCCGATCATTTGCGCGCTGTAAAAACGTTGGTTGGCACTGAGCATAACCGTAGATTCAATATACGGCGCAACTCCAATAATGCCTGGTTGTATTTCAAGGGGCTCAATCAATGCTTGCCAAAGGGGAACGACTGAGGGCAATTTTGTCATCGAAATATTTTGAGCTGACATGCTCGAAATTGGCACGCTCGAAATTGACATGGCCGCAGACGAGGCTTTCGTATGCGCCGGTATAGAAACCAGCGGCATAATAATTTGAGCATGCGGGAGTATAGAGAGCATACGGTTTTGAAGTTCACGCTCAAATCCGTTCATAACGCTATTCACAACGATGAGAGCAAATACGCCTAAGGATAAGCCCAGTAATGATACAACACTAAGAAAGCCCGACATCCCTGTACGGAGGTCGGGAATGCTGTAGCGCAAAGCAACAAAGGATGAAAACGAATGTGCAGTCATACTGATGCCAGCCTTAAACAGAAAGGGAGCTCATTTTTGCTCATGCACGAAAAAATAGAACTTGCCTCCAATGACCGAGAGTTTGTTTTTACAACTGCAACGAGAAAGCTGATGATTTCGATCACAATTCGAGCGAATAAAACCTATCTTTATCAAGTAATTAGCTTTGTATGAGACCCATTAATAAACAATTTCGATGAATTATACTAGACTCAACTAATGTTTAAGCCGAAATTTGACCATAACTGACAGATGACGTAGACAGAAGACATGACCCCAAAGAATGATGCCTCGGGATTTCCTGCTCAAGTCGATAGGCGTGAATTGTTCAGAATTGACGATACTGCGATTCTTGAGATTCAATGTATCGATGCCGATAGTGACTGTAGCAAAGCTGCAGAGCAGTGTTTTGATGATTCAGCCTCATTCAAACTAATGCGAGAACTTAGGGCTATCGAGCAAGAAAATAGTAGTTTACTGCGTGGAATCAATGAAAGGTATACGGATATTGCGGCCTATTTACAGGTGCTGAATTTAAAGTTTGACGCAATCGGCAAAGCGATTTCTGAAGATATTTTGGCAGATGGACAAAAACTGCAATCCATCGATTTAAGCCGAGGGGGAATGGGCTTTAACCATTCCAAAAAACTTGAAGTGGGTAGTCGACATGCCATTAAAATTTGGTTTCACCAAACTTTGGTTGGACTTTCGGTATATATCGATGTACTTGCTTGCCAAACTGCGATTGGTGGTGGTTTTCATATTTCGTGTGAATTCTATGATTTACCTGAAGCCGACGAGCAGGTATTAGGCCGGCATATCATGCAAGTCCAAGCTCGTGAGCAAAGAAACAAAAAGTCCATACCGGATTAACAGGATCCGATTAACTGTTTTTTTAAGCGGTGTAATTCTTATCTGCCTCCCTGTTTATTAGGAAATTTAAATGTTTCAGTATTTTTATTCTAGGTCTGCATCAGTCGTTATCAGGATTGGAGCTCTAACTTTTGCTATTTGTCTGTTTGTGACGGCTGTTAAGCCATCGTTAGCAACGGCTGAGCTTATCGAAATTCCCATCGCCTCACAGGCTCAGTCCAGCCTATCTATCCCTCGACCAGAACGAGGAGCAAGCACTGTCAGTGTAGAATCGGAATATGGAGCGCCTGTATCTAAAACGCCTACAGTGGGAGACCCTCCCATCAGCCGTTGGGATTATCCGGATTTTTATGTCTATTTTGAGTATGAACATGTTATTCATACTGTGCTAAAACATCAGCCTAAAAATTTATAATTGTATTGACCAGTCTTTATGCACACAATTGTGTGCGCCATTAAACGTATCTAGTACCGAATACTCTACCGAGGCATTTGAGAAGCATCTTCTTTATTTAAAGACCTTTGCTGGCAGGGATGCCAGCGTCGAACTATACGGACATATTTATGTGTGTCTTTAAATAAAGAAGATGCTTCTCAAATGCCTTACTAGTATATCCCTCCTTTTTTAAGTACAAAGTCCCCATCTTAGTGACTATCCGTTAAACTGTTTCCCTACAAAATAGGGTTCATTTTAAAAGGTCTAAAGGGTTGCCTGCGTGAATAAAAGTGATTTCTTTCCTCAAATACAAAATTTTGATGTCGATAATTTTCTGCAAAAATATTGGCAGAAAGAACCTTATGTAATAAAAAATGGCTTGGTAAATGACTCCCACTACATCAGTGCAGAGGAACTTGCAGGCTTAGCATTAGAGGATGAGGTCGAGTCGCGTTTGATTACTCATTCGATAGCTGAATCAATGACTACAGATGCGGCAAACCATGAAAACTGGACGCTAATACACGGGCCATTTAACGAGACTATTTTTGAAAAGTCTGGAAATATTGACTGGACACTACTCGTTCAAGCCGTCGATCATTATGATGAAAATGTCGCGGGTCTATTGGATTACTTTCGCTTCATTCCCGGCTGGCAATTAGATGATGTGATGGTTAGTTATGCCTGCAAAGGTGGTGGCGTAGGCCCACACTTCGATCGATACGATGTATTTTTGGTGCAAGGAGAAGGCAAACGAAAATGGGAAATTGGCCAGCATTGTGACAGCAGAACAGTTCTAGCGGACAATCAAGACTTGTCTTTATTAGCAGACTTTCAAGTCAAGAAATCTTTTATCTTAGAGACCGGCGATATTCTATATATTCCTCCCTATTTTGCTCACTGGGGGACAGCGTTAGACAGCCCGTGTATGACCTACTCTGTGGGTTTTAGGGCTCCGAGCATCAGTGAAATGATTGATGATTTTACCTCCTTCATCCAACAGTCTCTGTCTGAAGATAACCGTTTTCGAGAGAAGCTATCACTGAGCGCTTTAACAAACACAACGTCAGGATTAATTAGCGGCGATACTTTAAACGCAGTTCAGCAACAACTCGAAGAGACACTCATTAATAAGGATTCCATTAGACAGTGGTTTGGCCAATGGGCAAGCCAATCAAAATATCAATCAGCTGATCAAGAATATTTATGCTCTGATGAGGGGCAAGTTTCGCCGATTGACCTT
>JAJRPK010000394.1 GCA_024280785.1 Gammaproteobacteria bacterium | reverse complement strand
ATTATGCCGATTGGATTCACAGTGATAAATGGATAGACGAAGTGGATGGATTTGACTACGGTGCAGCACTCACGGCCAGCCCTGTGCCGCCTTCTTTGTATTTTGCGGCGAGAGCAGATAAAATTTATGCCAGTCTTGAAGACGTGCGTACATTTGTTGGTGAGTTGGGTTCTCACGATGCGCGGTTAATTGTATTAGAGGGTATTGCTGACAGTCGAAAAAAGTACAATCATCTGAGTATGCTGTTGCACCCTGAGGCCGTTGGAGACGTATTTAATTATGCAACGGATTGGTTACATTTATGTGATGGTTTAAGACACCATCCTGCGATCGGCCATGAACAGGGTAATCGCGAAAATAATAACGGCTACGAAAGCTCTGGTGAAACTCCTGATTCATTAAGTGCTGAAAACGGATTTGCTAAGTTCGCCGCACAGCAAAGCGAGGAAGCTTATGCCGAGGCAGTTTCTACTCAGGTTGCTGAAACTTCGCCATTTTCAGCAGCATCGGGTGTTTATTCTACAGCTGGTATGATTGAAACGGCAGCAGAGCTAGCGGTAAATGCAAAAGCGGATGGCGGTACAGATGGCCTTGAACCTGCTGCTATTGATATTGTCGTAGAAGAGGGTACCGCTCAGCATGAGTCACAGAAATCTCTTTTTCTTTGCGCTTAAAGTCACCTTGAACGGCGCAATACTGCTCTTTAGCCCTCTAAAAAGGCACGTTTATTAGCCAGTTTTACCGTTAATACGCCTAGTGTTTATCGAATTGTACACTTTTCTGTCGATAAATTTATTTATGTGAACTTTTTTGGGCTTATGCCTGTCATAATTTGCAGGGTGGATTCGGTAAATAGCTAGCTATGGCCTGCCCCAATCGGGATGCTTATGCATAGAGCTCCAAATTTATTAAGTATTTGTATGACAATTTTAACAACTAGTCTCTATAGAGGAAATCTTTATGTCTAAATTTAAAGCCAAACCGTTAGCCGTAGCGCTGGGCGCAACATTTTTAGCGGCGGCGATGGCACAATCAGCTAGCGCGGATGTTAACCCTTTTTCTGCAACTTCACTGAGCACGGGATACGATATAGTTAATGCAGGGAAAGAAGGTAAGTGCGGTGAAGGTAAGGGATCAGCTGAGAAAACAAAAGAAGGTAAGTGTGGCGAAGGTAAATGCGGCGCCGATAAAGCATCCGGCAAGAAAGCTAAAGAAGGTAAATGCGGCGGCGATAAAGCTAAAGAAGGAAAATGCGGCGGCGATAAAGCTAAAGAAGGAAAATGCGGCGGTGATAAAGCTAAAGAAGGAAAATGTGGCGGTGATAAAGCTAAAGAAGGAAAATGTGGCGGCGATAAAGCGTCTGCCAAGAAGACTAAAGAAGGTAAGTGTGGCGAAGGTAAATGCGGTGGTAGCTAACCGGCGCTACTGTCTTTAACCGCCAGTCATGATTGGTATTGATTGAATCTTTTTTTGATGAGTTTTTACCGTTTTCAATAATCATTAATGGGCGTGAAGATAAAGAGCTAGAATGGCGGTGGTGAGCGATGTAAAATTGCTGTCACTGCCATTTTTTTTGTCAACGGTTAATGATGTTGTCGAATTAGCTTATTCTAGTTGCACTTGGCTAAATTTGCTTTGCAACCATTGGTTTACAAGAGCCATGGGTTTATAAGAATCGCTTGCTAGGTAGTTTTATAGAATAAGTTTATTGGTAAATTTAAGCTATGAATAATTGGCATTTAAAAACAGCTCAAACGGGACTAGGTTTACGCCGGGGAATGCTGGATTCATTGGCTGATCTAAAGGATGGTGATGTTGATTTTATGGAAGTCGCGCCAGAAAATTGGATTGGAGTCGGCGGTAAGTTTGCCCGTCAACTGAGGAGTTTTAGCGAACGTTTCCCCATTACGTTGCACGGTTTGTCGCTAAATATCGGCGGCCCTGAGCCCATTGATATTGAGTTAGTAAAAAAGATCAAACAGTTTATCCGTGAGCACCAATGTCCATTGTACTCGGAGCATCTGAGTTACTGTGGTGATTCTGGACATCTGTACGATCTAATGCCGATTCCTTTTACCATAGAGGCTGCGCGATACGTGGCCGATAGAGTGTTACAGGTACAGGATATTTTAGGGCAAAAAATCTCACTTGAAAATGTTTCGTACTATGCCCCTACAGCACAAGATATGTCCGAGCTAGAGTTTATTAGCGAAGTGTTAGAGCTGTCCGACTGTGATTTATTGTTAGATGTTAATAATATTTATGTCAATAGCGTTAATCATCGTTACGATGCCGTGGAGTTTTTAAAAGCTTTGCCTGGGCATCGTGCGCGATATATGCATGTGGCAGGGCACAGAAAAGAGGCCGAAGATTTGTGTGTTGACACTCATGGGTCGGCCGTCATTGACCCGGTGTGGGACTTGTTGCGTATCGCTTATGAAACTTTTGGTGTAAAGCCAACCTTGTTAGAGCGGGATTTTAATTATCCTCCATTAGTTGAACTATTGGATGAAGTGAATCATATCAAAGAGATTCAAGCGATTTGTGCGAGGCATGATTTATCGGTCGCTGGCTTATGACAAACCAGACAGAGAGCCAACATTTTACTGATATCCAAAGAGCGTTTGCGGCACATATTCGTGAGCCCGATCTCCACCCAAGGCCGACGGGTATCGAAGACCGTCGGATGCAAATATATAGAGAGCTTTTTTATAATAACATTGAGGGGTTTATTAGTAATAGTTTTCCCATAGTTCGAAAACTTTACACCGACAAAGACTGGCATCAGATGGTTCGCGATTTTTTTCACCGTCATCAGTCGCACACTCCTTATTTTTTAGAAATAAGCGAAGAGTTTTTAGCTTACTTGGATGATGAGCGAGAGAGGTTGGATATCGACCCGCCTTTTTTGCTCGAATTAGCGCGTTACGAGTGGGCTGAGTTAGCATTGTACGTTGCGGAAGAGGTGATTCCTAAAGACAATTTGCCGGCTAATGCGAGCCTTCTCGACCATGTTCCTATGCTATCGCCACTGGCATGGTCGTTTATCTTTTCCTATCCAGTCCATAAAATTGGCCCAAGCTATACCCCTTCTGAGCCAGAAAATCAGCCCATTTGTCTAGTCGTTTATCGCGATAGGCAAGATCAAGTGGGCTTTTTGGAAGCCAATATGGTGACAGCCAGATTAATTGAACTTTGTGATGGAAATAGCCAAAGGAAGGGAGTGGCGCTGCTTGAGCAAATTGCTGCGGAAATGAAACATCCCGATCCATCGATTGTAATTAATGGTGGAGGCGAGACCTTGGCGCAGCTACATCACTTGAATATAATTGTCGGAATGAGCGGCGATTAACCTCCGAGCTTTAAAAACCTAAGCTCTTAATTCCAAACGTGGCCATCGATTATTCTTCGGCCTCTATCCTTTTGGAATTGCTTGAATAATTGTTCGCAACGATCAATTTAGAGCGTGAGAGCTATTGGCAATGATTCAAACT
Source organism: Gammaproteobacteria bacterium (assembly GCA_024280785.1). Classification (GTDB taxonomy): domain Bacteria; phylum Pseudomonadota; class Gammaproteobacteria; order Pseudomonadales; family UBA7434; genus UBA7434. The sequence continues at coordinate 2,972 of JAJRPK010000394.1, read as the reverse complement.
GAATTTATTTCGAAGCAGATAGGCGTTTGGTTTGGCCTATTGCTCCGTCCTGCTGCTATGGTGATGAGCGCAAAGTCCCCTAAAGACAAAGGCAGTCGGCGTTATCTATTGCGTCGACTACAGGAAGCCTTGCTAGTCGTTATGTGCGTGAGCTGGGTTGTCTCGGCTCCACTGTCGGCCGAAGAAATCAGCGATCCTTACGAAAGTGTCAATCGAAAAATTTTTGCCTTTAATGAGTTTGGCGATAAATGGTTTTTGTCGCCTGTGGCGAGAGGTTATCGTTGGATTACCCCTGATTTTGTCGATATTGCTATTACCAATATTTTTCAAAATTTGGCTGAAATAAGAAATCTACTCAATGGCGCTTTGCAGGGAGACCTGAAACAAACCGGTACGGCGACTACACGCTTTATCATCAATTCTACCGTAGGTTTGGTGGGTATATTTGATCCCGCCGCAGGCTATGGCTTCGAGCACCGCAATGAGGACTTTGGCCAGACACTTGCGGTCTGGGGTTTCAAAGACAGTCCGTACATTGTACTACCGTTTTGGGGGGGTAGGACTTTGCGTGATACCTTTGGAATGATTCCCGACTATTACTCCTCTCCTACTACTTATCTCGATGACGTTGCCATTAAAAATAGCAGCTACTCTCTTTTTCAAATCGACAAAAGGGCTGATTTGATCAATATTGAAGCTCTGATTTTTGGCGATAAGTATGTCTTTTTACGAGATGTTTATCTGCAGACACGAGCAGCGAATATTACAAATGGTCATCAAGAAGAAGACTTTGACGATGATTTTTGATGGCTTTAGTGAATACTATTACCAAACTCTTTAGGCTCCTTGTAGGGCCGTGAACCTTCCATTAGTAGGCAGAATAGTGGTTAAATGCTGACAGCACGCACAGCCACTCGACAGTCAAAGAATGCTAGGTTCAATGGCGCTAGCGTATCCATTACAAGGATAATTGAGATTACTGTTGTGACCGCGTTGGCTTAGCTCAATGTTTGATATAAAATCTTTTTTTGCAAAATATCGTATTAGCTGAACCAACAGTTCTTATACATAAAAGCACTTAACAACATTAGACAGACTAAAGTGGAAATCCCTAGTAGCACTGAATTAGTTAAAGTACTCATCATCGATGACGATGCGAATGTACGGCATTCTATTGCGTCGTACTTAACCGACAGTGGCTATCTGACTATTGAAGCCGCTGACGGTGAAGAAGGTCTTGCTAAAATGGCGAGCGAGAAGCCCGAGTTGGTTTTATGTGACCTGCGTATGCCAAAGATCGATGGTATCAATGTTCTAAAAGTGATTGCCGACTCCTATGCCGATGTGCCTATTATTGTTATTTCGGGTGCAGGTGTTATGAGTGATGCGGTAGAAGCGCTGCGGCTGGGAGCTAGCGACTACCTCATTAAGCCCATTTTAGATTTAGAAGTCCTGGAACACTCTATCGAGCGCAGCTTAGAGCGCTATAGTTTGCGGCGCGAAAATCTAAAATATCGTAAGCAATTAGAACAAGCTAACAGTGAATTAAAAACAAGTCTTGCCGTGCTCGAGCAAGACCAGCAAGCGGGATTGCAAGTGCAAATGAAAATGCTGCCCGCTAGCCCCATGCAAAAAAGTTCTTATGTATTTCATCATCAAATTGTACCATCACTTTACTTAAGTGGTGATTTTGTAGAATACGTTACGGTTGGCAATGATCACGTGGTTTTTTTTATGGCCGATGTTTCCGGGCATGGAGCATCGTCTGCATTTGTAACTGTCTTAATGAAAAATCTAACGGCTAGAATGCGCAGCGATTATAATCGATTAGGTCGAGATGGAATCTTACATCCTGCGGAGTTTTTAGCCCAAGCTAATGCGGAGCTGTTGGGAACGGCAATCGGCAAGCATGCGACATTATTTTTTGCGGTATTAGATACTCAGAATAATAGCTTAACTTATTCCGTTGCAGGACAATTACCCGTTCCAATATTAGTTACCGATGAAGGCTCACGTTACCTGGAGGGGCAGGGAACCCCGGTGGGATTGTTTGAAGAAACAAACTATGAAGAAATCAAAGTAGAGTTGCCTGATCAATTCCGCATTCTGTTATTTTCAGATGGAATCCTTGAAGTGTTGGAGCAAGAGACGCTAACAAAAAAGGAAGCATTTTTACTAGCGGAGGCACCTAAATTTACTGCAGATATCGAGTCGGTGTTCGAAGCTCTCAATGTAGATTCGAATCAAAAGTATCCTGACGATATAGCATTATTAATTGTCGACAAAATATGAGCGAGATATTAAACCCAATGCAAAGTTTAAAGGTAAATTGGGATTCCGATAATAACAATAAGGATTTCAAAGTGGATATCAAGGTTAACTTCGATGGAAAATAGCGAAGTGCTGGTAGGGTTGCATAATGATGAGCAGTTTTGTTTGCGGCTTGAAGGGGACATTAGAGTACCTTGGTGCATTAGTTTAGAAAGCTATTGTGAAACGCTTATTCAGCAGCCCAAAGTAACTGAAGTCTGTGTTGATTTAACCGGCGCGGATAATTTGGACAGTACAACTCTAGGCGTATTGGCCAAAGTAGCTATTCTCACTCAAAAACACTGCAATAAAAAAGCTACACTATTGTGCGATGACGATGACATACAACGTCTAATTTTAAGCATGGGTTTTGCTCAGGTGTTCGATATTCAAAGGGGATCTCTAGTGGAAGATATTGTTTTGGAAGCACTGCCTATTATCGATCACACTGAATTGAGCGCGCAAGACTCGGTTATTGATGCGCACCGTTCGTTGATGGATATGAATGAAAAAAACCGCACTATCTTTGTTGATTTGGTTGAGACATTAGAAAAAAATAAAGCCGAAGTCAAAATTAAATAAGAATGGATAAATTGACTCAGGATAATAAAGACACATTAGAAACGAAGGTCTTACAAGCTAATAAAAAAGGTAAAAAAATT
>JAJRPK010000012.1 GCA_024280785.1 Gammaproteobacteria bacterium | reverse complement strand
TTTATTCGGTGCCTGTTTTGAATTTTATAATGGATTCTGAAAGTGCCGTTCAGGCCTATATCGATGAGTTATTTTTGATTGCAGAGCCGCAATCCGCGGCTGCAGACCCGTCGAAGTTGAATAATCAGTCGAATGAACAACCAAAGCACCTTGAACAAAAGCCCGGTAGCTCGGGGCAAATGCTTTCTTTACCGTCTTCTTCTAAAGACCAGCCTGTAGCTACAGCAAGCAATGAGTCTTTGCTCATACCATCGGCTGAAAATGATCTTGGCCGACCCAAGCGTAATCTTCACTCTACTTCTACTGATGATACAAATTTAGACGATAGTGTTGCAAAACCCTCGTTCTCTGGGGGTCCGGCTGGTGCTAGCCCTTTTTTAAAACAGCTTGCGGCAGGCCAACGAAATGCTGGTCATAAGAAGAGTTCCGCTCGTATCGATAAGCGACCGCTCTGGGGGCGAGAAAATTTTAGTTGCTTGGCATTTAATGTTTCAGGATTAAAATTAGCTCTTCCTGTATGTTTTGTCGAAGGAATGCAGCCGCTGGATCTCATATCGGTAAAAGGTGGCGCAGAGGGACCAACACGGTTCGTCGAGGACGACAGTAGCAAGCAGGAGGAGAGTATATTTCTTGGTAATATGAAAGTAAATCGTGGTGTTGATATTGGTGTTGATGTTTCAGTTGTCGATACAGCAAAGCTGGTTATGCCTGAACGGTATAGTGCCGAAATGAAAGAATCGTACAGGTTTGTATTGACGCTGAAAGATTGCGATTGGTGCTTTGCCGTTGATTCTATCGGCGGCGAAATGGCATTAATGCCTCAGAAGGTTAGATGGCGCAGTGAACATACCCGGCGTGAATGGCTAGCCGGGACGGTAGTCGATAAAATGTGCGCACTAGTCGATGTTGAAGCACTCGGCAGGCATATTCTAGCTGACCGTGTGCTGTGCGATTAAGGTTGGCGCTGATTGTATGACCGATGAGTGGAGGTGGTTAAGTGAATAACCTCGTTTGGGTGGCCTGTGGAACTATTATTGCCTTGGGTTTGCTGTGGTTTGCTACGGTCTGGATCGTTGCTCGCCGCAAGCAGCTCAAAAGCATGCAAGCTGAAATATCCGAATTAAAAAATAATTTGGATATTTTTAACGAAGGCGCTCAGGGAATTGGTCGTCGTCTTCTTGATGCTGAGCGGCAACTGCAGATCGTTGCAAGCGATCAAGCGCAGCTAATGCAAAAAGCGGATAATAAGTCGTTTACCGAGGCTGCCGATCTTATTGCCCAAGGCGTAAGTGTTGAGCAAGTCGTTACGCGGTGCAATTTATCGATTGCTGAAGTTGAGCTTATGGCTCTGCTTAACGATAAAAATCAAGATTGAAAGCCGGTTCTCGGCTTTATCAGATTCTTCATGGTCGTAACTAATTCCTGATTCTCAGCTTATTAGTGTAAATTATCTTTTAGATAAAACAAAGATATGGTATAAAGTCGCGCCGATTTTAGGGGGGTACTCTCAATAAAACGGTGGTAGGCTTTTTCCGGTTAGCAATCTGGCAGTTGAAAGCGGATAGTTGACTTTAAGATATAAGTTTAACCTTTTGAAAAATATACTAATGTCGCACATACACCGGCACATTACTCAGGGTGCTGGCGTCGTAATAATACGAGTTACTCGTTTTTAAAGCGTCGCTGGTTGGGTGGATGGGGTGTGTGGAGGCTTAACCCGAATTACAGGAAAATTATCATGGCAACGACTGTTAGCATGCGTGAGATGTTGCAGGCGGGAGTCCATTTCGGCCATCAAAGCCGCTACTGGAACCCCAAAATGGCACCATTTATCTTTGGTGCTCGTAACAAAATCCACATCATCAATTTAGAAAAAACCGTACCAGCATTCAATGAAGTATTAGCATTCGTTGAAAGGTTGGCTGCGAGCAACAATAAGATATTGTTTGTAGGCACCAAGCGTGCGGCAAGCAAGGTCATCAAAGAAGAAGCTGAGCGCTGTAATATGCCTCATGTCAGCCACCGGTGGTTGGGTGGAATGTTGACAAACTACAAGACTATTCGGGCTTCGATCAAGCGCTACCGTGAGCTAGAAGCTCAAGAAAAAGATGGCACTCTCGACAAGCTTACAAAGAAAGAAGGCTTAATGCGCCGTCGAATGAAAGATAAACTCGAAAAGAGTATTGGTGGCATCAAGGATATGGCTGGCTTACCAGATGCACTTTTTGTCATCGATGTCGATCATGAGCGCATAGCTATAACCGAAGCTAATAAACTTGGCATTCCCGTTATCGGCGTTGTTGATAGTAACAGTAATCCCGATGGTATCGATTACGTAATTCCCGGCAATGATGATGCTGTTCGCGCGATCAAATTGTTCGTTGGTGCAGTGGCAGATGCCTGCCTTACTTCGGCAAACAATAGCGCAGAATTGGCGGCAAAAGATGAGTTTGTTGAAGTAGAAGGTGAAGGTGAAGGTGAAGGTGAAGGTGAAGGTCAAGGTCAAGGCGAAGAAAAAGAAAAAGAAAAAGCTGAAAAGCCCGCTGAGCCAGCGGCTGAAAGCTGATACTGAGCGGTTGATTTTGTGTTCTCAGTAGGTCTCAAAAAAGGGAGCTGTAGCTCCCTTTTTTGAAATTTATGCAACCCTATTATATTCACTTATCCTATTATAGATTGTGGTCCGATCATGGATAAAATAACTGTTTTGGAGGAAAT
>JAJRPK010000393.1 GCA_024280785.1 Gammaproteobacteria bacterium | reverse complement strand
TAGTTGATCGATTAACCGCAGTACAGACTGGTCGTCGGATTTTGGCGCGTAGATGTAGGGGGCCACTGAATAAATTTTTACTTGTTGTTCAGACAGAAAATTAATAAGTAAGTCGTTTGGGTCGCTACCGTATAGTTGAACACCGATACGTCGGCCACCTATGCTCTCTTTTTTTAAGCTGGCGATTACTCCGCCGGTGACGGGCGACTCTGCTAGCAGGTCGGCCTTTAAGCCCAATTCCTTTAACGCTCTACCGGGCTTAGGACCACGGGTAATCTTGCGGGTTTGTTGCAGGGCCTTTACAAAGGCTTCTTTCAAACCGACGCGGTCGGCGGCGCTAACCAGTCGCCGTAAGCCTTCACCCGTTAGCAGGATAAGGTCATCAAAGGGATGGTCGATAAATTGATTGAGCCATTGCACTACCGGTACCGAATCTGGAGCATCCAGTATGGATACAAGAGGGCATCGAAGCACATGGGCGCCACGTTTTTCCAGCATGTTAGCGAGCACATCGAGTTGCCGTGTTTCGGGAATAGCAACGGTGCGATTGTTTAAAGGAAGCAGCGGGTTGCTCATAATTTTTAGTTCGGTGCCGTACTGCGTGGTGTTTTTAATCGACGGATTGCGGTTAAAATAATACCATTACCACGCGTTCATATACCATCTAAATGCTATTTACTGTGACTGAAAATAGTCGTCGTAGTCAAAATTTGGGTTGTTATCCTGCGCTTGCTTATGACAATATAGGTAAAGCGTAAAGCCATAACTTAGAACGGCAAGAACGCAGATGCCAGATGTTATGAGTGGCAAAACTGAATGAATGATAGGCGGGTTAAATGGGTAGAGATAAATGAGCAACGAAAAAATACAGCAGTTATTGGCTGAGCTACAGAATGAGATTCAAAAAACGAATGTAGATGCTGGCACTCGTGAGTCTTTGCAAGCACTGGACGCCGATATCAACGTCCTGCTAAATTCTACCGCCCCAGAATCGAATGCGGTATTAGAGCAGGCAAAATTGCTAGAGGCAAAGTTTGCCGCCAGCCACCCAACGGTCGAACGGGTGATTCGAGAGGTTATCGATACCTTGGCAAAAATGGGTGTTTAAGCGTCTAAGCTTCAGGCTAAAAAATAATGGCTTCAGGTGGCTAGACTGTAATCGTATTTTGCTCGAAGGCTGATTATATTCGATCTACAAAAATCACTTAAGCTCGAGGAGCAACCATGCCACTGAGTCCAATGGACGATTTACTCGCCCACCAAACCCCCGACACATTTGATCACGTCTACACTGGCGACCGTAATTTTTACGACCGCTATTATTTCAATTGTCACGGCTGCGATGATGAGTTGTTTCTCATTACGGGTATGGGGCAATATCCCAATTTGGGTGTGCTGGATGCCTTCGTTGCTATCTCCCACGGTAATAATCACTACGTTGTGCGAGCGTCTAGAGAGATGGGTAATGACCGCTTGGATACGACCGTGGGGCCCCTTGGTGTCGAAGTGATAGAAGGGCTGCGTAAATTGCATTTATGGTGTGAGCCCAATGAATGGGGGCTGGATTTTGATCTGGTGTTTGACGGCTTTGTTCCTGCGTTAGAAGAACCTGTGACCTATCGGCGCACCGGCAATCGATTGACCGAGCACACGACGCGTTTTGCGCAGGTGGGCAATTATACTGGCCATATTACGGTCGGTGGAAAACGTTATGAAGTGACGCCCGATCGCTGGATGGGTGCTCGCGATCATTCTTGGGGAGTAAGGCCCAACGTGGGAGAAATGGAACCAGAAGGTATCAAAGCTAAATATCGCGAGTTAGATAAATTTGGCCACTTTCATAACTGGATTCCCATGCAGTTTAAAGACTACATGATAAAAGTTCACATAGATGAGGATGCAGAAGGTAATCGAGTGCAAGAAGAGGCGGTTAAGGTCCCTCGATTTGGTATTGACGAACCCATTATTCATTTAGGTAGTCCGCGTCACGAGTTTACTTATAAATCAGGCACTCGAGAAATTGCCAAGTCAGTAATTCGTTTTGCCAATTCAGATTTAGTGGCGGTAGGAACGCCATTAAGAACTAACTATTTGTTAGGGGGGTCAGGATATCAGCCGGGCGGCAGCTGGGCATTGGGCTGTTATCAAGGAAAGCTAAAAGTCGAGGGTTTGAGCTGGGACATGAACGACCCAAAGCAATTTGCCGAGATTCAAGGCCTTAACGAAATGCTTTGTCGGTGGGAATTGTCGAACGGCGATGTTGGCTATGGCATGCATGAAAATGCGGTGTTTGGTATTTATAAACCGTACGGGTTTAACAGCTGGGAAGCGGTAGCGCCATAAACAATAGTTAGAGAATTTGTAGCGATTTTTTCATTACACATTAGGATTCGTTATTTCGCAAAGTGTGATGATTAACCGGCACAGTCCTTATGGCGATAACAGTTGACAGTATGGTCGTTAACCATTCCGATTGCCTGCATATAAGCATAGACAATTGTGGGCCCGACAAACTTGAAGCCCCGACGTTTTAAGTCTCTACTTAGAGTGTCTGAAATTGGCGTAGACACCGGTACGTTATCGATACTGCGCCAACGATTTTGTATAGGGGTACCATCGACAAAGCCCCAAAGGTAGCTGGATAAGCTGCCTTTTTCATTGCAGAGTTTTAAATAACTCTGCGCGTTGCTTACTGTAGAGCGAATTTTTAATTCGTTGCGAACAATGCCCTCGTTCAATTTAAGTTTGGCCATCTTGGCCTCGGAGTAGCGGGCAATTTTTTCCGGTTTAAATTGATCGAATGCTTTGCGGTAGTTTTCTCGCTTACGCAATATAGTTATCCAGCTGAGTCCAGCTTGCGCGCCTTCGAGCGTTAAAAACTCGAACAGAGTGATATCATCATATACAGGCACGCCCCATTCGTTATCGTGATACTGCTGATATAGTGGATCACTGCCGCACCAGCTGCAACGATTGGCTTGAGCTGTTGTATTATTTAGCGCTTTATTTTTAGTTGGTGCCATTATTTAAGGCCTTATGTATGTTTGTTCTCGATTCTCAATTAAAAAACGATACGATTGAATTAGGGTCGTTGCCGTTGTGCGAATTATTGTTAATGAATGATTCTAACTACCCGTGGGTTATATTGGTGCCGCGGAGAGAAGGCCTGCGTGAACTTGTCGAGTTGCCAGCGGCCGACCAGCTGCAGTTTACGGTCGAATCCAATGCCGTTGCTCATCTGCTACAAACGCAATTTTCAGCAGAAAAGCTAAACATTGCTGCGCTGGGTAACGTAGTGTCGCAATTGCATGTCCACCATATCGCTCGTTTTGCTAACGACGCTTGCTGGCCTAAGCCGGTTTGGGGCGCCGCGCCTTCTTTGCCTTATACACCACCGCAGTTGGCAGAGGTTATTGAAAAAATCCATGCGGGCTTGTCAGTTGATCGGGCTTTAGATATCAGTTGGGCTAATTGAATAAATAACTGTAAGTATATACAGTAAATGAGTGCTACTAAAAAAGCAACTGCTTTAATCTGCTGATATGAACTCGCAGAATAAGGAGGGTACTCAACGCCGCATGATCTCTCGCCGAGATTTGGATAGCCCCTGTCTGATAGAGGCCAGTTACCCATTCACATAGAGATCGAATACGCTTTGAGGCCATGGCGGTTAGCCGTCAAGGTAAGCTGATGATGGAAGAGCTGACAGTTGTGCCCTTGAGATGCAAAATTCATAAGGTTATGGAGGCTTCATTAATAAAATCAGCAGGCTTTATAATAAAGTAATATAAATCATATAAAATATATGATAGCATCCTTTTTCCATTTTTCATGTTAAGGAGGACGCAGGATGTTCAGACGCTCGGGTTATATTTTAATTGCATTTCTTGCCGGATTACCCTTAACATTGTTTGCGTCTGATACTGCTGATACTCGCGTTAGGGACACCACTTTTCAGGCATTCATGGAGCAGTACGCCGCATATACTGATGCTGTAAGCGTGTCAAAAACTATAAATATCAGTAATAACGGTGAATATTCAAAGCAGTCCGCTGCGGTACTGAAAGAGGCTGCTCAAGCCTATCATTTAGGTGTGTCACTGTTTCCTCCTAATAGTGACAACACCATTAATCTGACAAAAAACTATGCTCAGGCTGCGCTCGATGCTAACAATGGCGAGTTGGCGTTGGTGATTTATAAACAATGGGTGGCTGAGCAAAAGAGTCTATTTGGAGAGGGCTCGCTAGAGCTTTATTCTCCTTATGCCGATATTGCTAGTGCCTATGCGAAATTGCAGAGAAAGGTAAAAAGTGTCTATTACTTCAATCGTGCGTTAAAAGTAATTGCCAGAAACAAGGGCGATCAAAGTGCAGAATATGCTGCGGCGTTGCTCGACGTGGGTGGCCGTTTATCTACTGCCGGTTACCCGGCGCACGCTCGGAATTTTTTGCGTCAGGCGCACACTTTTTACCTTAATCACGATGACCCTTTGGCGATAAAGGTCGCCTATGAGTTGGGTAAAACTGCGTTACTAAGAGGGCAGATTTCTGAGGCGATTGAATATTTTGAGCAGGCATTGTCGCTAAGATTGTCGCTAAGAAAAATCGATGCATCGCCGAACAGTGAGACTGGGAGCGACGAGTTGGCATTGTCGGCTCGCGCATTTTTGATACGGGCTTTCGAGTTGAACGGTCAGCCAGAAAAAGCCAACGCACACTGTGTTGCTATTAGCTCTTTAACACCCTGGGATCCCCAGCAAGGAGCAAAACTACTGTACGGTACAGTGGCGGAGTATCCCGAAACTGCTAAAATTAATGGCCGTTCGGGCCGAGTGCTGGTAGAGTT
>JAJRPK010000392.1 GCA_024280785.1 Gammaproteobacteria bacterium | reverse complement strand
GGTGTGGCTATACCTGCCCACAAACGGTTTGGACCAGTGTTTTTATGTGGGCTGAGCAATTTACTGAAGGAACGCGTAATCAAAGAATTCGTTTGGATGCAGCGCCTTGGTCATTTTCTAAGGCAAGAAAAAAATTGGCCAAGCACTGTTTGTGGATGGGGTTTGCAGGGTTAACAGGCGTAACATTCGTCGGTTATTTTACGCCGATTCGCCAGCTGGTTTTCGATACCGTATTGTTTGAAGCGGGATTCTGGGCGTATGCATGGATGCTATTTTTTACCTTGGCGACTTATATTAATGCCGGTTGGATGCGAGAACAATTGTGCATGTACGTTTGTCCATACGCGCGGTTTCAATCCGTTATGTTTGATAGCGATACGTTGATTGTCTCTTACGATCAAGAACGAGGTGAATCGCGTGGCTCTCGTAAGATGGGTGCGGCTCCCAAAGAGCTGGGTTTGGGCGATTGCATCGATTGTAAAATGTGCGTTCAAGTGTGCCCCACGGGTATCGATATTCGCAATGGATTACAGTTCGAATGTATTACTTGCGCATTGTGTATCGATGCCTGCGATTCGGTAATGAAACGCATGGACTACGATACTGGACTGATCCGTTATACTACGCAAAATTTACTTAAGCATAAAGAAAGTCGAATACTAAGGCCGCGACTTATAGGTTATGGCATTGCCACCCTCGTTATGCTGGTGCTATTTCTGTTAGTATTTTTTAGTCGAGTGCCGTTAGAGGTAGATGTCATTCGCGAACGCGGTGAGCTGTTTCGACTAGTGGATGGGTCGCGAGTAGAGAATGTCTACCAGTTGAAAATTATGAATATGAGTCAGGAACCGCAGAATTACAGCATCCGGCTCGAAGGGTTATTGAATGCGGTTATTATTGGCAAGTTAAATGTCGATATTGAAGGGGGAGAGTTATTTGAACTACCATTGCGGGTTCAGGTTCCCATTTCGGATTTAGCCGATACCCGACAGTCGTTTATTTTTGTTGTGGAAAGTTCATCAGGACAAGACCAAGCCGAGTCTGAAAGTCGATTTTTGTCTCCAGCCTCTGGGCTCTAAATATCAAGAAAATGAAAAATACCAAGGAAATAAAATAATGATTCAATCATTAAAAGTATTGTCTTTGAGGTTAGTCGATGAAAAATAAGATATCGGTGGATTCGCTCAGTGGCAGTGATCAAGAGGCCCCTTGGTATCGTCAATTTTGGCCGTGGTTTATCATGGCGTTACCGGCAACCGTAGTGGTGGCCGGGTTTTTCACCTTATACCTTGCTATTGTTAACAGTGATTATCCCGTTACCGAAGATGACCTTAAATACGACTCTCTCATTCGAGAGCAAGCGGATTATGAACTATTGAAAGAGAGTGGCAGTACCAAGCTAAGCAACTCTGACCTCGGTAGTTCTGACCCCGGTAGCTCTGACTAAAGTCGTCATGAAATGAATGAAAGCGTTGCCATAGATTCAAAAGACGAAATGGAATGCCTTGCCAAAGAGTGTTTTCACTGCGCATTGCCGCTGCCCGAAGATAAAAAAAATAACCCTCCGTACGAGATTGAAATTGTCGGTGTAATGCGCGCTATGTGCTGCCCTGGATGCGCGATGGCCGCTACATTAATCACTAGTGGTGGCTTCGATCAATATTATCAGCTCCGTACGTCGAATCAATTACAAGCGGCTAATACCAAACTGGCCGATAAACAATCTTACGCCGAGTTTGATTCGGCAGTCCTGCAGAAAGAATTTGTTGTTACTCAAGGCCCGATAAAAACAGCCAAACTTGCCGTGTCCGGAATGAGTTGTGCGGCCTGTGCCTGGCTGTTAGAGAGTTATCTGCAAACGCTGCATGGAGTACAGCGGGTAACGGTCAACTTATCCGAGCGACGTTTAACTATAGATTGGCAGGACTCGCTGTTACAGCTCAGCAGTATCATGGCAGCGATTAGCCAGCTGGGTTATCAGCCACGCCCTTATTTGCCAGCAATAGAATATTTGGCGATTAAAGCTGAAAATCAGATATTTCTTCAGCGTTTGGGAGTCGCGGGTTTGTTAATGATGCAAACCGGTATGTTAGCGGTGGCAATGTACTTGGGTGCATATCAGGGCATGAGCGCCGAGTTACAGATGTATTTGCGGTGGGCCAGTTTGCTGCTTAGCTTGCCAATAATATTTTATTGCGCTAGGCCATTCTTCATAATGGCCTATCAGGGGTTGCGGTCATTACATCCCGGCATGGACCTGCCTGTGGCGATAGCCATCACTGTGGCCTTCATTGCAAGCGTGGTAGCGACGGTTGCAGGTGAAGGTGAGGTGTATTTTGACTCGATGGCAATGTTTACTTTTTTTCTGCTATTGGGTCGTTATCTCGATATGCGTACGCGTCAATCAATGGGATTGTCGAGCTTGAATATGAATGACTTGATTCCATCCGTGGCTAACAGACTAGAGGCCGATGGCAGTCTGTCGTTGATACCGGTATCCAAGTTGAAGCTTGGCGATAGGGTACTGGTAAAGTCGAATGAAATCATTCCCTGTGATGCCGTTGTGCTTGTAGGGCAATCAGAAATTAATGAAGCCTCGTTTACCGGTGAATCATCTCCACGTTCAGTCACTGTCAATGATAAGGTCAGTGCGGGGACAGTGAACATTAATAATCCACTGACCGTTAGCGTGGTGGCTACAGGTATTCACAGTCATTTTTATCAGTTATTGGCATTAATAGATCAGTCGGTCGAAGAAAAGTCACCGACCGAATCTCTGGCCGATAAACTTGCCAGTTACTTTGTTGTTACGGTTTTGATGTTGGCAGTGATTACGGCAGTGTTTTGGTGGTATGTTGATGTAGGCCTGTTGTTACCGTCCACTATCGCTGTTCTTATTGTTAGTTGCCCGTGCGCATTATCTTTGGCTACACCCGTAGCGATGACGGTGGCTGGCCACCGTTTAAGACGGAAAGGTTT
>JAJRPK010000391.1 GCA_024280785.1 Gammaproteobacteria bacterium | reverse complement strand
CGGTAGATGGCGAAGTAAAAATCTTGCCAATGATGAACTTGGCGTTATCGTATGATCATCGCTTAATTGACGGTAAAGAAGCGGTTCAGTTTCTGGTGGCTATAAAAAATATGATTGAAGATCCTGCTCGTATCTTGTTAGAGCTATAAGGCTGGGTTGTTATTTTAGAATGTTGGTTTACGCGGATAGTTGGTTCACGCGGATATAATGGCTGGTTAATTGACGCGTGGACATTTAAAATTTACAGCCTCGAGAGGCTTTAGAAAACTGGAAATTTCCTATGTCTGAAAAATATGAAGTGATAGTAATCGGTGCGGGTCCTGCGGGTTACGTGGCCGCTATTCGCTGTGCCCAGTTGGGTATGAAAACGGTTTGCATTGAAAAATGGGTCGATGACAAGGGCTCGGTAAAGTTAGGGGGGACCTGCTTGAATACCGGTTGTATTCCATCTAAGGCCTTGCTGGATTCGAGTTATAAATACCTTGAGGCAAAAGAAGATTTTGATGTTCACGGTATTAGCCATAGTTCGTTGCAAATTGACGTCAAGAAAATGGTGGCACGAAAAGATAAAATTGTTCAACAGTTGACAGGTGGTGTGGCCGGTTTATTTAAAGCGAATGGCGTTTCCAGTATTGAAGGAGCGGCCAGGTTATTGGCGAACAAACAGGTGGAGGTAAGCAATGCGGCGGGTGAGAAGACGGTTTACGATGCCGATAAAATCATTATTGCGGCGGGATCGGTGCCGGTTAATATTCCCTCGGCGCCTCTGTTAGATGATGTGGTTGTAGATTCAACGGGTGCGCTAGCTTTTACTTCGGTGCCAAAACGGTTGGGCGTTATTGGCGCAGGTGTGATCGGTTTGGAATTGGGAAGTGTTTGGTCGAGACTCGGTGCACAAGTGACGGTGCTAGAGGCACTTGATGAATTTTTGCCAGCAGCTGACGCTGGAATCGCTAAAGACGCAAAAAAGGTATTGCAAAAGCAGGGTTTAGATATTCGATTAGGCACTCGGGTAACGGGGACAGAGGTTAAAGGCAAAGGCCGTTCTCGCGAAGTGACCGTAGAGTATAGCGACGCTAAAGGTACGCATTCAGAAGTGTTCGATAAATTGATTGTTTGTGTTGGCCGTCGACCATTGAGTGAGCACTTGCTGGCGCCAGATTGCGGTGTTAATTTGGATGAGCGTGGTTTTATCTTTGTTAATGAGCAATGCGCAACCGATGCTCGCGATATCTATGCAGTAGGTGATGTTGTTCGGGGGCCAATGTTAGCGCATAAAGGCTCAGAAGAAGGTGTGATGGTAGCGGAGCGAATTGCGGGTAAGAAAACTCAAATTAATTACGACAATATTCCTGCGGTTATCTACACTCATCCAGAAATTGCCTGGGTAGGTAAAACTGAACAGGAACTTAAAGCGGCGGGAATCGAATATAAAGTGGGTTCGTTTCCGTTTGCTGCCAGCGGGCGGGCGCTAGCGGCTAATGAGACGACCGGAATGGTAAAAATTATTGCCGCTGCCGACACAGACCGAGTGCTAGGCTGTCATATTATAGGGCCTAGCGCGGCTGATTTGGTTCAGCAAGTTGTTATTGCTATTGAGTTTGGAGCGAGCTCTGAAGATCTTGCTTTGACAGTATTTAGCCATCCTACATTGTCCGAGGCCGTGCATGAGGCGGCGCTCGCAGTAGGGGGTCACGCTATCCATATAGCTAATCGAAAGCCACGTAAAAAATAGTCTGTGCTGCATCCGGTCGACATTTGCTTGGGTGCAGTAGTTACCTCTGCCTTAGGCTTGGCGGAACGCTAACTCTATCGCTGGCAATGTTTAGCTGAATGTCCAATTTAGGCATAGAGAATCACTTTTTGACCGTATTCGCGATTGCCATTACCCCCTTTTTTTTGCGAGAATCCGCGCTCCATTTTCAGGCTGTCCCCAATGTCAATGCCAGTTCATTGTCGATGACTAGGGCGACTGGGCGACTATCGTGGTGTTATGCAGTTTATAGCAGGTTAATACGGCAGCGCCTTCACATTTCTTCACAGACGGAAGTTAATCCATGAACTTGCATGAATATCAAGGTAAGCAGCTGTTTGCCGAATACGGATTGCCAGTATCCACAGGTTTTGCGGTGGATACGCCCGCAGCGGCTGCCGAGGCAGCTAATAAAGTTGGCGGCGACAAATGGGTGGTTAAAGCTCAGGTTCACGCCGGCGGCCGGGGTAAAGCTGGTGGTGTGAAATTGGTAAATAGCCCCGAAGAGGCGAGTGCTTTTGCGGAAAAATGGTTAGGTAAAAATTTGGTTACTTACCAGACAGACGCTAAAGGACAGCCGGTTAGTAAAATACTGGTTGAGTCTTGTACGGATATTGCTCAAGAATTGTATCTCGGTGCTGTTGTCGATCGTTCAAGTCGCCGAATCGTCTTTATGGCCTCAACCGAGGGTGGCGTTGAAATTGAGAAAGTAGCGGCCGAGACTCCCGAAAAAATTCTAAAGGCTGAGGTTGACCCGTTGACGGGTGCTCAGCCATATCAAGGCCGGGATTTGGCTTTTCGATTGGGTTTAGAAGGTAATCAAATAAAGCAATTCACCAAAATATTTTTAGGTCTAGCCAAACTGTTTCAAGAACTTGACCTCGCTTTGTTAGAAGTGAATCCATTGGTTATTACTGAAGAAGGCAACCTTCATTGCCTCGATGCGAAAATTGTTATCGATAGTAACGCTATGTACCGTCATCCAAAATTGCAAGCGATGCACGATCCTTCGCAGGACGATGAGCGCGAAGCTAATGCGGCTAAGTGGGAACTTAACTACGTTGCGTTAGACGGTAGCATTGGCTGTATGGTTAACGGCGCAGGGTTGGCAATGGGCACGATGGATATTGTTAACCTGCACGGCGGTTCGCCAGCAAACTTTCTTGACGTGGGCGGCGGCGCTACAAAAGAACGAGTGTCAGAAGCCTTTAAGATTATTTTGTCTGACGATAAAGTAAAAGCAGTGCTGGTCAATATTTTTGGCGGTATCGTACGGTGTGATCTTATTGCCGAAGGTATTATTGGGGCAATTAAAGAAGTGGGTGTTAAAGTCCCGGTTGTTGTTCGTCTAGAAGGTAACAATGCGGAGAGTGGATCAAAATTATTGGCTGATAGTGGTTTGGATATTATTGCTGCGACTAGTCTTAAACACGCTGCCGAGTCGGTAGTTGCTGCGGCAGAGGGTGCGAAATGAGTATTTTAATTAATAGTGATACTAAAGTAATCTGTCAGGGTTTTACCGGTGGTCAGGGAACTTTCCACTCCGAGCAAGCGATAGCTTACGGCACAAAAATGGTCGGTGGTGTAACTCCCGGTAAAGGTGGTCAGCAGCATTTAGGTCTTCCGGTATTTAACACCATGGCGGAAGCGGTTGAGCAAACAGGTGCCGACGCTTCGGTTATCTATGTTCCTGCAGCATTTTGCAAAGATTCGATTTTAGAAGCAGCTAACAGTGGTGTATCGCTGATTGTTTGTATTACTGAAGGCATTCCTACATTGGATATGTTGGAAGTTAAAGTTCGTTGCGATCAATTGGGTGTGCGCTTAGTGGGTCCAAACTGCCCTGGCGTTATCACTCCTGGGCAATGTAAAATTGGCATCATGCCTGGATCTATCCACCTTCCCGGTAAGGTTGGAATTGTTTCTCGCTCGGGTACGTTGACCTACGAAGCGGTTAAGCAAACAACGGACACCGGCTTTGGTCAAACGACGTGTGTTGGCATTGGTGGCGATCCCATTCCGGGTTCTAGCTTTATCGATATTCTTGGTTTGTTTCAAGACGACCCTGCAACCGAAGCGATTGTTATGATCGGTGAAATCGGTGGTACGGCCGAAGAAGAAGCGGCTGAATTTATTAAGTCGAACGTTACCAAGCCTGTGGTTTCTTACATTGCAGGCGTAACGGCTCCTGCGGGCAAGCGTATGGGGCATGCTGGTGCGATTATCTCCGGTGGTAAGGGAACCGCAGACGAGAAGTTTGCAGCATTAGAAGCGGCGGGGGTTAAAACCGTTCGTAGTTTGGCAGATATTGGTAGTGGCTTGAAAGAAATTACCGGCTGGTAAGTTTAAGCTGGAATACGCTTTTGCAAGCAAGAGTTAAGATCGTAAAAAAGGGCGCAGTGTATGCGCCCTTTTTTTATGTGCGGTAGTAGGTGCGACAAGCTTGTGGAATGTTGGTCAATTCGTTTCTTTTTCTTGTTGCATTTGTTTGGCAAAGATATAATAAATTTACGTTTTTGGAGTTATCTTCGTGTTTAGTCTCTGCAGCTAAAATAAAACACGCGATAAATACATCCATGTAGCTCGACGGCGACATCCCTGTCGCCAACGGTTTTATTTTAGCTGCAGAGACTAAACACTAGCTGGAGCTTTTTTTGGCTAACTAAGAACAGTGCATGATTGATTGAATGATATCGCTGGATAGCCCATGGAATAGTCCATCGAATAAAAACGAAAGTATTGACTCCATATTTTTCAAATATTGTAAGTCGTAAACTATGCAAAGTATTAGCCAAATTATTTCTACCGAACTTCAGGTTAAAGGTAGTCAAGTCGATTCAGCAATAGCTTTATTAGACGAAGGGTCTACGGTACCTTTTATTTCGCGGTACAGAAAAGAAGCGACGGGGGGCTTGGATGATACTCAACTGCGACTGTTGAGCGAGCGCTTAACTTACCTTCGTGAACTGAGCGATCGTAAACAGTCGATTTTGAGTAGCATCGAGGAGCAAGGCAAACTTACGCCCGAGTTAAAGAAAAAAATAGCAGCGAGTGATACAAAAACCCGATTGGAAGATTTGTATTTACCTTACAAGGTTAAGCGACGAACCAAAGGTCAGATTGCTATAGAGGTGGGGTTGGAGCCACTGGCCGATTTGATTTTGGCCGATTTTTCACGTGATCCTGAAGCAGAAGCTGCGGCTTTTATTGATCCCGAGAAAAAATTAAATGAGAGCAAAGAGGTTCTCGACGGGGCTAAGTATATTTTGATGGAGCGCTTTGCGGAAGATGCCGATTTGTTGGCAGAGCTGCGTCAGATTATTTTGCAGCAGGGTGTACTCGCTACGCATGTTATAAAAGATAAAGAACAGGACGGAGAGAAATTCAAAGATTATTTTGATTACGACGAACGATTATCGACGATCCCCCCGCATCGGGCATTAGCTATTTTTAGAGGTCGCCGTGAAGGAGTGCTTTCTGCGAAACTTGATATTGCCGGCAGAGAACACAATGATCCTCACCCTTGTGAAGCAGCCATTGCTGCGCGGTTTGAACTTCCCTACCGTCCCCTCGATGAGGCTGGACAAGTTGCGGCCGGCAAATGGCTAACAGAAGTTATTCGTTGGACGTGGCGGATAAAATTACAAACACAAATCGAAAACGATTTGTTAGGGGATTTGCGTGAAGTTGCCGAAACCGAGGCGATAAAAGTTTTTTCCGATAACTTAAAAGATGTGTTGTTAGCACCACCAGCAGGGCAGCGGGCAACCATGGGTCTCGATCCGGGTTTGCGCACGGGCGTGAAAGTGGCTGTTGTTGATAGCACCGGTCAGCCTTTGGATGATACGGCGATATATCCTCACGTACCCAAGAATCAATGGGATAAGTCTATCGCTACACTTCATGCCTTAATTAAAAAATACAATATTGAATTGATAGCGATTGGTAACGGTACCGCTTCTAGAGAAACGGATAAGTTAGTTAAAGATCTAATCCATCGTCATCCCGATGTAAAATTACAAAATATAATAGTGAACGAGGCCGGTGCTTCTGTTTATTCGGCCTCAGAATTTGCTGCCAAAGAGTTTCCTGATTTAGATGTGACTGTTCGCGGGGCTATATCCATTGCTAGACGGTTGCAGGATCCATTGGCCGAATTAGTGAAGATTGAACCCAAGTCGATAGGGGTTGGGCAGTATCAGCACGACGTTAGTCAAGTAAAGTTATCCAAAATGCTGAACTCGGTGGTAGAGGACTGTGTTAATGCAGTGGGTGTCGAAGTCAACACGGCATCGGCGGCCTTATTGTGCCGGGTCTCTGGCATTAGTCAAACGTTAGCAGACAATATCATTGAGTGGCGCAATATGAAAGGGGCATTGACTAGCCGAGAACAATTGCAAAATGTCCCACGAATGGGAGAGAAAACGTTTGAACAGGCTGCGGGATTTTTGCGAATTCGAGGCGGCGACAATCCACTTGATGCCTCGGCTGTTCATCCCGAGTCATATGCTGTGGTTGAAAGTATTGCTAAAGTCAGTCGCTGTGACGTACATCAGTTGATCGGCAATGCAGCTGTATTAAAGGCACTGAAACCCGCAGACTTTGTCAGTGAGGAGGCAGGGCTGCCGACGGTTATCGACATCATTGCCGAGCTCAATAAGCCCGGTAGAGATCCGCGCCCAGAGTTTAAAACGGCTGACTTCAAAGAAGG
>JAJRPK010000390.1 GCA_024280785.1 Gammaproteobacteria bacterium | reverse complement strand
GTCAGCATCATCCAGGCAGGAATAAAAGGCAGCATATTTTCCATTTCAAGCCCTCCTATTTAGGGTCACTTTGACCAATCAGTGCGGTAAAAGCGGCCAGTGAACCCACCATCTCAGAGGTCTCAATCGGTACAATCACCTTATTGGCAGAATCACTACTCGCAAGCCCTGCAAAGGCCGCAATTCGGTCCTTTGCCAATAAGAAACTCGCGGCATCTTTATTGTCCATCATCGCCTCATTAATCAAGGCCATCGCTCTCTGCTCACCCATGGCCAACTGCTCTTTTTCATATCGCTGAGCATCGGCCATTCGTTCAACCGCTTCAGCCTGTTTAAAGGCTTGCTGACGCTCCCCTTCGGCCTGAAGAATTAATGCATTCTTATCCCCATCGGCTTCTGTTTCGGTTGCACGACGGCGACGTTCTGCCTCCATTTGTAACTCCATTGCCCCTTGAACTGCTGCCGGCACAGAGATATCCGCAACTTCAACGCGGGTCACTTTCGCCCCCCAAGTACTACTGGCAAGGTCTAACGATGACAATAAAACAGCATTCAGGTCTGCGCGAGAACTCAGTGTTTCATCCAACTCCATTCGGCCAATTTCTGCACGCAGAGTAGTTTGCGCTAACTGCGCAATCGCGCCTTTTAGGTCTTGAATTTCATAGGTGGATTGTTCTGCATTATTGATACGAATAAACACAACGGCATCAATTTGAATACTTACATTATCTTTGGTAATAACCGACTGGCGCGGTACATCAATAATTTGCTCTTGGGTGCTAAAACTTGAGCGCTTGGTATCTACAAAGGGCACGATAAAATTAATACCCGCCCCTAACGTCTTATGATATTTTCCTAACCGTTCAATAACCCATAATTCGGCTTGTGAAACAATTTTAACGGCTAACAGTAAATACACAACAATCAATAAGGTAACGGTACCTACAAATCCTAAAAATTCCATGCGAGACTCCTTTGTCATACAAAAATGGGGCGAACAAATATCATAGCTGTTTAAGCAACGTCTAGAACAGCCCTTATGATGATTAAATACAGTTATTCATCATACCTTAATTCGGTGAGTTATCTGGATAAATATACGTAACCAACTCAAGGTAGAAAAAATAGTTACAACCGAGAGGATTGCGAGAAATGAAAAACGTTATCAAAAATAATAAAATACCTAAAACAGCTCAATATCATCTTCTGTGGTACATAGTTCAATACAGTTACGGCCATTCTGCTTGGCACGATACAAAGCCTCATCGGCGTATTTATATATTTCTTCTTTAACATAGATCACATCAGGCTCTAACACCATCAATCCCATCGATAAGGTAACACGGTGATGCGGTGCATTGCCAGAGTGTTCAATATCCAAATCATACATCGCTTTTCGGGAGCGTTCAGCCACTATCGCAGCATGTGCGCCGTCTTCCACACGGAATAGAACCGCAAACTCTTCACCCCCAAGCCTAAAGGTGTAGTCTCCAGCTCTTTTAAAGCAGCCTTGCATAGCATCAACAATGGACACTAATACGCTGTCCCCCGCTTGATGCCCGTAGGTATCGTTATATTTTTTAAAATGATCCGCATCCACCATTAAAAAAGCCAAATATTGACCATCTCGCTTGGCTCGCGCAATCTCAACGGGTAGAATCCTATTATAATAACGTCGGTTATAAGCGCCAGTTAACTCATCGGTAATGGTTAAGTTTTCCACATGTTTTTTATCGGTAATATCCTGACGAACGGCCATATAGCCTGTGACTTTCCCCAAATCATCCTGCAGGGGCTCGATCACTACATCCACCCAGTAAAAACCACCGTCTTTGTTCAAGTTTTTGAGCTCACCCTGCCAAGGGTAACCGGCCTGTATTTTGTGCCACATCTCTTGATGCAGACTGTCGGGCATATCTGGATGACGAACCATATTGTGATTATTGCCTAATAATTCAGCTTCGCTAAACCCTGATATTTTGCAAAATGCCTCACTCACACTGGTAATGATACCCTCTAAATCGGTGGTTGCAGTAATGACATATTTATCAACCGTTCGGGCATACATTTGCACATCATTCAGCAGAGATTCCAACTGTCTGAGTAACTCTCTACCATCTACATTTCTAAATTTTTTCATAACGATTAAGGTAACTTTCACTTTGAATGAGCTTAAGAAAATACAAAATTTAGTCTACCCGCATTCCCATTTAAGCGATCGGAATAATAAACAAAACAATGCCATAAATAACTTGATAAGAATCATTATACGCAAAAACCTATTTAGCTGTATCAACTACATAATATCCTGAGGATCCACATCAATGCTCCACCGAACCTTTCTTGCCAGCGGGCTCTTGTAAATATAGGGTTCCATCTCACCCAGTAATCGATGTAGCTGGGCACGACTGGCGCATTGCAACAACAGTTGATAACGATAACGGCCTTGACGACGTAACATGGGTGCGGCCACAGGCCCCCAAATATCAACCTCTGAAAGTTCCGGGGCTAAGCCGTCTGCTTTCTGGGAGAGGTAATTCGTTTGATTCAATACCAACCCTGCTTTAAGTGACCCTAAAAATTCGGTGACATCCTGGGGGTTTGTGGCTTCTGCTCTAATAAGTATTTGATAACGATAAGGCGGCAACTTTGCACGATTTCGCTCATCTAACGCCCCTTGTGCAAAAGCATCATAGCCTTCGGTAATCAGTGAAATTAACAGGGCATGGTCAGGGTGATGGGTCTGAATTAACACCTCACCCTTTTTCTCTGCTCGACCTGCTCGACCTGCCACCTGTAATATTTGTTGCGCCATGCGCTCTGCCGCACGGTAATCGATACTGAACAGACCCTGATCAATATCTAAGATACCCACTAAAGTAACATTGGGAAAATGGTGCCCCTTGGCCAACATTTGTGTGCCAATTAAAATATCAATTTCACCGGAATGTATTTTTTCAAGATATTCATTCATCGCATTTTTTTTCCGTGTTG
>JAJRPK010000389.1 GCA_024280785.1 Gammaproteobacteria bacterium | reverse complement strand
TACCAGAATTGACACCACAACCACAACAATCATTAATTCTATTAGGGTAAAACCCGCTTGCATTTGCTTTTTCATTGTTTAACTCTCCAGTAAAAAATTAATTTCGACGAACTATCTGTGTGATAATTTACAACGCCGACCTGTAAAACCTTAGACCCATTCTTGAGCCTTCGCTGAGTTTTTAAATCAAGTTGCGTGCCAACTGCACAAAAAAACCTCAATATCGCTACTTTTCAAAGACTTAGCTAATTATAAATTTAAATTTATGGCTATTGAGTGATGGCAATCTACCTTTGGAAATCATCCAACAATGTCACTGTTGAACAATTTTTGTCACATGCGTACTACGCTCCATAAATACAAAAGCCAAAAATGTTAAATGTATCAGTAATTAACGGTGTTTTTTACCAGCATTGCTATACTTTTGCAGTGATTACCCTATTAGGCTTCCTTCGTGCCTATCGCCCCAAATAAATAAAGGTTTTTACTACTCAATGAATGCCAGTGTTGTTATGCCCCTCTCCGGCGTCGCCAGGCGATTGATCGCCGACGAAATTATTGATGAAACTCAAGCGCAAGAGGCGCTTCAAGAAGCCTCTCAGCAAAGTATTTCGCTGGTTTCTTATCTGGTTCGTAATGGCATCGCTAACGGCGACCTGATTGCCAATGCCATTGCCGACGAGTTCGGTTCCCCTTTGTTTGATGTCAGCGCGCTCGACCCAGAGGCCATGCCCAAGGAGCTGGTAGACCCTAAGCTCATTCGTCAGCACCACGCTCTCCCTCTATATAAACGCGGTACCCGGTTATTTATTGCGGTATCCGACCCGACCAATCTTAGAGCGCAAGATGAAATCAAGTTTCACACAGGCTTAAGCACCGAAGCCATACTGGTAGAAGATACCGCTCTCAGTACAGCGATTGCAAAATATCTGGACGATGAAGAAACTGCTTTTGGCAACAAGCTAGCTAATCTCGACGATGCGGGCTTGGAAGATCTCGATATTGAAGCTGTCGATGAAGGCGGTGCTGATCAAGAAGTCTCCAATGTCGATGTTGATGATACCCCTATTGTTCGCTTCGTTAATAAAGTGCTTATCGATGCAATCAAAGGTGGCGCATCGGATATTCACTTTGAGCCCTACGAAAAAACCTACCGCGTGCGCTTTAGAACCGACGGTATATTGCACGAAGTCACTCGCCCACCGAATAACCTGGCACCAAGGCTTGCCGCTCGACTGAAAGTCATGTCGAAAATGGATATCTCAGAGCGGCGCGTTCCGCAAGATGGCCGAATTAAAATGCGGCTATCAAAAACCCGCGCTATCGACTTTCGAGTTAACACGCTGCCAACACTCTATGGCGAAAAAATTGTACTGCGGATTTTGGATCCCTCTAGTGCTCAAATGGGTATCGATGCACTGGGCTACGAAGAAGACCAGAAAAAGCTTTACCTGGAAGCTATGCACGAGCCACAAGGAATGATTTTGGTTACCGGCCCAACGGGCAGTGGTAAAACGGTATCACTATACACCGGCCTGAATATTCTCAATACAACGGAGCGAAATATATCCAGTGCGGAAGATCCCGTAGAAATTAACATGGAAGGGATAAACCAAGTTCATGTGAATACTAAAGTCGGTCTAGGATTTGCCGAAGCTTTGCGATCATTTCTTCGTCAGGATCCCGATGTCATTATGGTCGGCGAGATTCGAGATATCGAAACCGCAGAAATTGCGATTAAAGCCGCGCAAACCGGCCACATGGTAATGTCTACGCTGCACACTAACAGCGCCTCTGAAACAATAACTCGACTACTAAACATGGGCGTCCCCGCCTTTAACGTTGCGACTTCGGTCACATTAATCATTGCCCAGCGTTTGGCGCGTAAATTATGCCCACATTGTACCGAACCGGCAAACCTACCGAAAGAAACGCTATTAGAAGAAGGGTTTCAAGAACAGGACTTAGAGGTTGCACAAGTTATGCGGCCGGTAGGCTGCAGCAAATGTAACAATGGCTACAAAGGCCGTGTGGGAATATATGAAGTTGTTCGCATTACTCCACAGTTACAACGTATTATCATGGAAGGCGGCAATTCATTGGTTTTGG
Organism: Gammaproteobacteria bacterium; assembly: GCA_024280785.1. Classification (GTDB taxonomy): domain Bacteria; phylum Pseudomonadota; class Gammaproteobacteria; order Pseudomonadales; family UBA7434; genus UBA7434. The sequence goes on along the minus strand of JAJRPK010000389.1, from coordinate 2,439 downwards.
CCGAAGCCGCCAAAAAAGCTGGCTTTAACAACCTGAGAAAATCAGGTTTGCTCAAGGCGGCAAAAGGCCTTACCAGCTTAGAAGAAGTTAACCGTGTCACCAAGGATTAGATATATCATTAGCAACGCATATTTATTAGCAACACAATCGTTATAAACCGAATACATGTAACCTGAGAGAGATCCATGGCCACACAAGCTGCCAAAATTCAAACGTATATCTGGACAGGTAAAGACCGTGCTGGCAAAGTTGCCAAAGGTGAACTTCACGTCACCAATCAGGCTATTGCCAAAGCACAATTACGCAAGCAAGGCATTGCGATTAAAAGCGTTAAGCGCAAGCCAAAGCCACTTTTTTCACCGCGAAAAAAGCCAATAAAGCCGGCTGATATCGCTATCTTTGCCCGTCAGCTTGCAACGATGATGAAGGCCGGTGTTCCTCTGGTACAAGCTTTTGATATTGTTATTGATGGGCTGGATAACCCCAGTATGAAAGAGCTGGTACTGACTATTAAAAATGAAGTGGCCTCAGGTACAGGTTTAGCTCCCTCACTTGAAAAGCACCCTCAGTATTTTGATGATTTATTTTGCAGTTTAGTCGCTGCAGGCGAGCAGTCGGGAGCTTTGGAAACAATGCTAGATAGGGTGGCAACCTATAAAGAAAAAACCGAGGCACTTAAATCAAAAATTAAGAAAGCCATGAGTTACCCTATCGCAGTAGTCGCCGTTTCGATCATAGTAACGGGAATCCTCTTAATTAAAGTGGTTCCTCAATTTGCCGCAACTTTTTCTAGCTTTGGCGCTGACCTCCCGGCGTTCACACTATTTGTTCTTGGCCTTTCAGACTTTGCTATTGCCAACTGGTACATTATTTTAGCTTTAGTTATCGCAGGATCTGTGGGTTTCAAAGAAGCAAGGGTTCGTTCTAAAAGGTTTTCTGATAATGTTGATGCCCTCAGCCTTCGACTACCCGTAGTTGGGGATATTCTCAACCAAGCCGTTGTCGCGCGATTCTCTCGAACTTTGTCTACCACATTTGCGGCCGGGGTTCCTTTAGTGGAAGCCTTAGACTCGGTAGCTGGTGCCGCAGGCAACGCCGTTTATGCAAAAGCCATAAACAACATACGTGATGAAGTTACCGCCGGCCTGCAATTAAATCAAGCCATTAGAAATACCAATTTATTTCCTAGTATGCTTTTACAAATGGTCGCGATCGGTGAAGAATCAGGCGCACTAGATGAAATGTTAGACAAAGTGGCTAGCTATTATGAAGAAGCCGTCGACAACTCGGTAGATGGCCTAACGTCACTGCTTGAACCGCTCATCATGTCAGTACTAGGCGTTCTTATCGGCGGTTTGATGATTGCTATGTATTTACCAATCTTCCAGCTTGGCGCCGTAGTCTAAAATGCTTGCTTACAGCTAATAAAAAGGGCGCCTCATTGCGCCCTTTTTATTAGCTGAAATTCGGTTTCAATAGCAAGGTTTTCACACGTTAACAAAGCAATCACATAAAACAGTTTGGTCAACCTATGCTCGCTCTCGATTTAATCTTAGAAAATCAAACCACCTTTACCCTCTGCTGCGCCCTATTCGGCCTTATGATCGGCAGTTTTCTCAATGTGGTTATCTATCGCTTACCTATCATGCTTGAACGCGCTTGGCATTTGGAGAGCTCAGAACTATTGGGGCAAAACCCTAAGCCCGAGCATGTGGGTACCTTCAACCTTAACTCGCCGCGTTCACGCTGTTCAAATTGCGAAACTCCCATCTCCGCTTGGCAAAATATTCCAATCATCAGCTTTTTATTACTTCGTGGTAAATGTGCTAGCTGCCAGCACGCTATATCGTGGCGTTATCCTTTTGTTGAATTGACCACAGCTCTACTTACCGCCGTGGTGGCTTGGCACTTTTTCCCAGATGTATATACGGCTATTGCCGCCATAGTTCTAACCTGGACTTTGATTGCTCTTACTGGAATCGATTACGATACTTACCTACTCCCTGACAATATAACACTACCGCTTGTTTGGCTGGGTCTTATCGTTAATTACTTTGGCTTGATCACTACTCTCGATAGTGCTTTGTGGGGAGCCGTAGCTGGTTACGGTAGTCTTTGGTCAATTTTTTGGCTATTTAAACTGCTTACTGGTAAAGAAGGCATGGGCTATGGTGATTTTAAATTACTCGCCGCTTTAGGCGCTTGGCTGGGCTGGCAAATGTTACCGGCCATTGTGTTGATTTCTTCTTTGGTGGCTGCCGTAATTGGTATTAGTCTAATTGTCTTCTCGGGGCGCGAGCGGTCGAAGGCTATTCCATTTGGGCCTTATTTGGCGATTGCTGGATGGATTGTGTTGCTGTGGGGGGCGGAGATTAATGGGGCTTATTTGAGTTATGCGGGGCTTGTTTAACTTGTTTCTTTACTAATCAATGATTAGAC
>JAJRPK010000388.1 GCA_024280785.1 Gammaproteobacteria bacterium | reverse complement strand
TGTTTCAAGACCGTTGCTGGCAGGGATGCCAGCGTCGAACTATAGGGACATATTTATGTGTGTCTTGAAACAAAGGGTATTCTTTTCAAATGCCTCGGTAATAACTCAACCAAAAAAACACCGAGAATATTTTTTTCAGGAGCAATCAACATGAGCGAGACAAGTGTCACCACATCGATCGACCCACGAGGAGTTGCTACGGTCACACTCGATCGCCCCGATAAGCGCAATGCTTTTGATGAAACAACTATTAAAGATCTCACCAATACCTTTGCCAAACTCAGTGTACAGTCTGACATTCGCGTTATGGTGCTAGCTAGTAGCGGCAATGTATTTTCTGCCGGCGCCGACCTTAATTGGATGAAGCGAATGGCAAACTATAATTATGATGACAACCTCAACGACGCCAAATTATTAGCACAAATGCTGGCCACACTAAACCAACTGCCCTTCCCCACCGTTGCCCGAGTTCAAGGTTATCTCTACGGTGGCGCCATTGGCCTGATAAGCTGCTGCGACATGGTTATCGCTGTCAACCCTGCTCGCTTTTGCTTAAGCGAAGTCAAAATAGGACTAATCCCCGCGACCATTGCACCTTACGTTATTGACGCTATGGGGCAACGAGCCGCCCGTCGTTATTTCACCAGTGCCGAACAATTCAGCGCCACGGTCGCCGCACAACTGGGCTTGGTAAGTGAAGTGGTCGACCCTGACAATCTTGATACCAGCGTGAATCGATGGATAGAAAAAATTGTAGCTAATGGACCGATAGCCGTACGAGCTGCCAAACAGCTCGTATTGGATATTGTCCACCACCCGATCGACGACGCACTGATACTCGACACTTGCAAAAGAATCGCCGACATCAGAGTATCAACCGAAGGGCAGCAAGGCCTAAACGCATTTTTAGAAAAGCAACCCGCCCCGTGGCAGCAATCGTTAACTCAAGGCAACCAACGGTAAGTGTATGTTTAATAAAATTCTTATTGCCAATCGTGGCGAAATAGCTTGCCGGATAATCCGTACCGCACGGCGACTCGGTATTTTAACAACAGCCGTCTACTCCGATGCTGATCGCAACGCGCTACATGTTTCGATGGCCGATGACGCTGTGCATATTGGCCCCTCTGCGGCCAGCGAGTCCTACCTGCTTATCGAAAAAATTATTGCCGCCGCACAGAAAACGCAGGCGCAAGCTATTCATCCCGGCTATGGTTTCCTCAGCGAGAACACTCATTTAGCCCAAGCCTGCAATGACAACGGCATTGTTTTTATCGGCCCCTCCAGTCAAGCCATAGAAGCTATGGGGTCTAAAGCCTCCGCTAAGAACATCATGCTAAATGCCGGGGTTCCATTAGTACCCGGCTATCACGATGCTGACCAACAACCCGAGACATTAAAATCAGCGGCGCAGTCGATTGGCTACCCGGTATTACTCAAAGCCAGCGCCGGCGGCGGCGGTAAAGGAATGCGGATTGTTAATTCCGACGATGAGTTCGATACCGCACTCATCGCCGCCAAGCGAGAAGCACTGAGTAGTTTTGGTGACGACCGTATGTTAATTGAAAAGTATTTGTCCACCTCGCGCCATGTCGAAGTGCAGATTCTTTGTGACAGCCACGGAAACTCTGTGTATTTAGCCGACCGAGACTGCTCATTACAACGACGCTATCAAAAAATTATTGAAGAAGCCCCGGCACCCAACCTACCCAATAACGTTAGGAAAAAAATGGGCCAAGCAGCGATCAAAGCCGCTAAAGCTATTGATTATCAAGGTGTGGGTACAATCGAGTTTTTACTCGACACTTCACCAGCGGACCAGGATAACCATACCTTTTACTTTATGGAGATGAACACGCGTCTTCAGGTGGAACACCCTGTTACAGAAATGATAACAGGAATGGATTTAGTCGAATGGCAGCTAAGGGTTGCCAATAGCGAGCGACTGTCGTTCACGCAGTCTGACATTCGCGTGACCGGCCACGCCTTCGAAGCACGAATTTATGCGGAGGACTGTGACAATCATTTTTTACCTACCAGCGGTACAATAACTCGATTAGAACAGCCGCTACAATCGCCGCAACTAAGAATCGATACCGGTGTCGTCTGTGGCGACGAGGTCAGTGTTTACTATGACCCGATGATTGCCAAACTGGTCTGCTGGGGAGACAATCGACAACAGGCATTAGCGCAGTTAGCTAGCGCGCTGACCAGCTACCGCATTGGCGGCATAACCCATAACATAGCATTCCTTTATTCGCTTGCCACTCACCCCTCATTTCAAAGAGCCAAACTGGCAACCCACTTTATCCAGACCGAAGAGCAGTCGTTGTTTTATCAAAGCGACGAACGCACACGCCAGTGCTTGGCCATTGCAGCCCTGTGCTTAACTCTAGACAACGCGCTGAATTTTTCACAACACAATGTGCGGCAAGCCAATACTTCTTCAACCGCCATTGCGAATAAAGATCTCGACTCACCCTGGTCGAAAATTGGGAGCTGGCGCTTAAACCAAAAAAATATTAGCCTACTCACTATTGAATTTCATCAGCAACAATATACCATCTCGGTAGAATCCGTCTCAACCTTTGGCCAACAACAATTCGTAGTTGATGTAATGGATACGCTAGTTAATATATCGTTAGAGAAACAAGAAAAAAATACTGGATCTGAAGCTGGATCCCATTTTACCATTAATTTAGACGGTCGAAGACTTTGCTTTCAACTTCAGCACGATGGCAGCGCGGCTTCCCATCAAAATAATGCACAAGCTTATACGGTGTTTATGGACACTGGCGCCTTTCACTTTTTTGGCATCGCTGACGGTGGCGATCAGCAGAACGAGCGGGAATCACAGCACGGGTTGCTGGCACCCATGAACGGAACAATTTTAGAATGTCTGGTCCGTGTCGATACTGTAGTAAAAAAAGGCACACCATTAATCATCATGGAAGCGATGAAAATGGAACACACAATTTTGGCCCCTAACGAAGGTAAGGTTACTGATTTCCACTTCGACGCGGGTGATATGGTTCAGGGCGGATCCGCTTTATTGGCATTTGAAGCGAGCGAAACTTCCCTATGAGCGCCCCCTCTAAAGTAAAAATTGTAGAAGTGGGACCCAGAGATGGCCTGCAAAATGAATCGCAAATAGTCACTGCCACCGATAAAGTCGAGCTAATCAAGCAACTGACAACGGCGGGATTACAATACATCGAAGTAGGAAGTTTTGTTCACCCAAAAAAAATCCCACAAATGGCTAATTGTGACGAAATGTTTGACCTGCTTGGCAAGATTAAATACTCTGGCGTTACTTACGCCGCACTCACTCCCAATATGAAAGGGTACCAGCGCGCATTAGCCGCTGGCGCCGACGAAGTAGCGATATTTTCTGCTGCCTCCGAAAGTTTTAGTCAAAAAAATACTAATTGCTCTATTGCCGAAACTTTTGATCGCTTTACCCCGTTAGTAGAGGCGGCAAAAAATGACGGTATAAAAGTTCGCGGATATATCTCTTGCGTTGTTGCCTGCCCTTACGAGGGAGAGATCTCAACTGATAAAGTTGTCGACGTCGCAGACAGATTATTTCAAATGGGCTGCTATGAAATTTCCTTAGGTGACACTATCGGCAAAGCAACAGCCGCCCCGTTCTGTGAAATGATCAGCCGCGTGAGTCAACGGGTCGCTATCAAACATTTGGCCGTCCATTGTCACGACACCTACGGCCAAGCACTTACCAACATCTATGCTGCACTACAATTAGGAATTGCTACGGTCGATAGTTCAGTTGCCGGCCTGGGCGGCTGCCCATTTGCTCCCGGTGCCTCCGGCAATGTTGCAACAGAGGACGTAGTCTATCTATTAAACGGGCTCGACATCGACACAGGTATCGATCTTGCCGCACTGATTCAAGCAGGAAATTACATTAGTGATATTTTAGGCAAAGCTAACGGCTCAAAGGTCGCGCTAGCGGCCCCCCAGCCGTCAGCACCGGGTAACTAAAGTTTATCTTCGCTTACGCAAGTTTGAAATCATTGGATTAACATCGACTTAAAGGGTGCCAACCCGTGAAAAAAAACAATACGCCATCAACGAATGACAAAAAATTAGCGCCATCGCTATGGCAACCTTCAATGGCTTTAGTCGCCGACTCACAACTACAAAAATTCATTACTCAATTGACTTCTGGACCACTCACAGATCATGGATATGCGGGTAAAAATTATTTAGACTTGTATCGATGGAGTATCGAGCACAAAGTTTCGTTTTGGAATGCGCTGTGGGACTTCGCTCAAATAAAAGGCGATAAAGGCCAACGACCCTATCTGCAAAATGAACAAGATTTTTTACACTCACGCTGGTTTCCCTCAGCACGATTAAACTTTACCGAAAACTTGCTTAACGGCACCCCCGAAAACACGGCATTGATATCGCGTTTTGAAAATGGCCGTAGAACCACTTATACCTATGCACAATTACAACAGCAAGTTGCCAATATGGCCGCCGCATTAAAATCACTGGGGGTTAAAAAAGGTGATCGAGTTGCCGCTTTTATGCCGAACACCGCTGAAACTGTGGTGACCCTGTTAGCCTGTGCCAGCTTCGGCGCAATTTGGACCTCTTGTTCGCCTGACTTTGGT
>JAJRPK010000387.1 GCA_024280785.1 Gammaproteobacteria bacterium | reverse complement strand
GTAGATATAGTAGAAGAAAAACCCATCGCCCCTTGCGCTAGCGATTGTCGAAGAAGCTCACACATTTTTTCTATATCATCCACAGTCGCCTCTTCGCCAACGGCCCGCTCTCCCATAACCACTCGACGTATAGCAGAGTGCCCCGCCATAAAACCGGCGTTAATCGCCAGCGTTCCTTCAAAAGAACTCAGATATTCAGCAAACGTGGTCCAGTTCCAAGGCACGCCTTCGGCGAGACTTTCGATTGGCATACCTTCTACTCTGGCTAGCATCGGCATTAGATATTCACCGGCCTCTGGTGTCAGTGGTGCAATGGAAAAACCACAGAAACCACCGTATATCGATGTAACGCCGTGATAACAAGACGGACTGAGTGTTGGGTCCCAAAACACCTGCGCGTCGTAATGTGTATGGCAATCAACAAAACCAGGGGAGACAATTTTGCCGCTAGCATCAATGACTTCAGTCGCGTCTTCGTTGCACTCCCCTATTTCTACTACTCGGCCATTGCGAATACCAAGATTAGTGGCTACTCCCGCCTCGCCAGTGCCATCGACAACAGTGCCATTAATTATTTTTAAATCTAACATTAGAGGCCCACCCTATGAATAAATATGTCAAAACAACCGCTGCGGTCATTTTTTACGGCACGTGATTTGCTATAGCAGTGTTTATAATGCCCCCATGCGACAGTGTCAAATTAACTTCCCGTTCATAAAGGCCGCTAGCAGATTTACCGCTTTCTTATCACAGACCATTTCAGGTGGCAAATCGATCACCATCGTACTAAATTTCTGCCAAATTGAGTCAACAGATTAGTCTCTCGAAATATTTCAACCTTTAATTGATCTGGCGCATATTAAATAATTAAGACATCATCATAATTCTCTTAATGATGATGTATGCAATTTTGTTCTTTTCCAACACCTTAAATTAATTGCAATCAGTGAACAGCTAATCGACTGTATACTTTTCCCCTGAATCTTTTAACTCTACAATTGAAAATAATCCAGCTCGGTAATTAATATGACGACTCGAAATATTCATGCAGGTATTCCCTTTACGGATGATGATGCCGCGATAGCAGCAGCTTTGGAAAACCTGAGTATTCCTACGTTAATGCTCTCGATGTTACATATGACGGGAGACCCTGAAATTATTCGTGGCGAGCTAAAACCTCAAGGGCTATTTCTTAATGAAGTCCAAGGCTATATGTCCGAAGAGGATAAAGCCGAGGTACGTCGTCTGGCTTTAAAAGTTATTTGCGATTATCGCGATGGCGGCTGTAAGTTACCTCCGCCTCCCGGCCCTGAACTCATTCAGGAAATGATGACATGGTTAGTCTGCGCCGAAGTGCCGGAAGAGTATATACCCATGGTGTTAGAGGAAATGGAACTCGACGGCATCGACGCACGGCAAGTCGATTTTAGTGGGCTTTCGGAAAAAGCGCGCGCTGATTTTCCTGTCGTAGTCATTGGCTGCGGTCAATCCGGTCTGCTAGCGGGAATCCGCCTTAAAGAAGCCGGTATCCCTTATACCATCATCGAAAAAAATCCAGACGTAGGCGGCACCTGGTACGAAAACTCTTACCCCGGATGCCGAGTTGATGTCGGCAATCATTTTTATTGTTACTCCTTTGAACCAAGCGATCATTGGACCGAATTCTTTGCCCGGCAACCCGAGCTACAAGCTTATTTTAAAGAGGTCATGGAGCGTCATGACATTGCGCCTCAGGTTCGCTGGGAAACAGAAGTACTGGGCACAAACTGGAACGAAGACTCCGGCACTTGGTCGGTAAATATTCGTTCAGCTAACGGTAAAGAAGAGGTGCTTACCGCCAGAGCCGTTATTTCTGCAGTAGGCCAGCTTAACCGGCCCAAACTACCGGATATCAAAGGCATCGATAGCTTTGAAGGCTCCTGTTTTCATTCTGCGCAGTGGGATCATAGTGTTGACTATAAAGGCAAGCGGGTTGCGATGATTGGTGCCGGCGCCAGCGGGTTTCAAATAGCCCCTACCATTGCACCCGATGTTGCGGAATTAACTATATTTCAACGCAGCGCTCAATGGATGTTTCCAAACCCGGATTACCATAAAAAGGTGGGCCCCGGTGTTCAGTGGGCAATCCAGCATTTACCCTTTTATGGCCGATGGTATCGTTTTCTGATTTTTTGGGCCGGCTGCGATGGCGGGCTAGAGAGTGCACGCGTCGATCCCGAATGGCCCAATCAGCACATATCGATTAGTGAAAATAATGATTTTGCCCGGCAGATGTTTACCGACTGGATAACCGAGCAAGTGGCTGGTGATACAGAGCTGCTAGCAAAGGTCATTCCGGATTATCCCGCAACTGGCAAACGTACACTGCAAGACAATGGCAGCTGGTTAAAGGCGTTAACCAGAGACAATGTCGAGCTGGTACGTGATGACATTTCGCATATCACTGCCAAAGGCGTCGTAACCGCCGATGGCCATTTAACTGAAGTCGACATTATTGTTTTTGCGACAGGCTTTGAAACCAGCAAATTTCTCTTTCCTATGAAAGTTACTGGCCGCGACAATACCGTACTATCAGAATATTGGGGCGATAGTCCTGCCGCCTATCTTGGTATTACCATGCCGCTTTTTCCTAATTTCTTCTGCATGTACGGCCCGGGTACTAATCTGGCCAGTGGCGGTAGTTTAATTTTTCATTCTGAATGTCAAATACGTTACATCACAGGCTGTATAAAAGAGTTGATCGATGGCGGATATTCGTCAATGGTGCCGCGTCAAGAAGTGCACGATGAATATTATCAACGGACGCAAAAAGAGCTCGAAGGAATGGTTTGGTCGAGCAAGGCAATCCCTCATTCCTGGTACAAAAACTCCGAAGGTAAAATCCATGTGCTCAGCCCATGGCGCTTAGTCGACTATTGGACATGGACTCGTGAGCCTGACATCGCTGAATATGTGATGGAATGACTCAAATTCAGCCATTCATTACAAACCATTGTTGTTAATTAAGCCAAAAGCGAGAATTCTCGCCGATCAACTATTGCTAGATATTTTCTAGAGTCCCAAAGAAATTGGACCGTCCTTATATCTCATCAAGTGACAAGAATTGAACACCACCTTCAGTAATTAAATTGTTCTGAAAATCAAAGAATCCAGCATTCTCCCAAGAAGAACCAATGCCCCATTGGGTATCGCAACTTGTTGTTACCCAAGCGGGTTCCCAATAGACCATTCCCAGCGCACCAGAAGCGACTAACTCATCGCGCAAATCAATCAACCAACGATTTTGATTTTCCGGAGTCGCTGGCGCATAACCCGATGGCATACTGGATTGAATATTTGGACTATCACCATTGTTAGCCGCAGTCCACGGTACCGCTGTTTCAACGACCATAACAGGGCGACCGAAATCCTCGGTTACTTGCTCGATAAGGTCTCCCACTTGGGCAATCGTATAGGTGCTCCAAATCGCATAATAAGACAAGCCGACAATATCGTAATCGATGGGCTGCGCATTAATATTGGAAACCCACCATCGAAGATTTTTTGGACCAGCAACATGCAAAATAATTTTTGGAATAATGTTCGATCCCTGCGCACCATCACGAATACCATTAATGCCCGCTTGCATCAACAATGCTTGCCGACCAAAATCGGTAGGATATAATGCGGAATCCTGCTCGTATGGCACAAGTATGTTGCCGTTAGTTTCATTGCCTACTTGAACATACTCAGGCACCAATCCGTCAACCTTCAGCCGCTCGATAATCGCCTTTGAGTAATCATACATACGTTGCTGCAGTGCCTCGACATCACCAGCATCACTTTTCCACTCATCGGGAATCCATTGCTTACCGGGATCGGCCCACTGATCCGAGTAATGAATATCCAGCATAACTTGCATACCGGCAGCTTTTGAACGCCGTATTGTTTTTTCTACATCATCAATCCCCGAATAAATATTGGGAAAAGGCGGATGTGCCATTGGGTCAAACCAAAGTCGAACGCGGGCAATGCCCGCGCCCGCATCAGCCATAATATCGTATGGATCCTTAATCATGCTGTCTTGAAGGTAACTAACACCACAATCTTCCATTTGATTAATATAAGAAATGTCAGCACCTGTTATAAAATTCTCACTAGACGAGGGCATAGCAGGTTCGACAGGTGTAGCAGGCTCGCCGATAGCCTCTTTACTTTCGTTCGATGAATTAGCACTGCTAAAGCAGCCACCCATTACAATAGTGATACAAACCAATAGATACGTGAGACATATACTTTTCATTGAAAATCTTTAACTCCAACCCTTATGGTTCTCTTGCAAACTACCCACTGAAAAATGCTTATCGATTAATTACCACACCAACTAACTATATATAAAGATAACTATTTATTTGAATTGAGCGCAGAATCCAGGGTGAAGGCACCGAAGCCCTCCAGCATGAAATCGACAACGGTTAATAGGGTTAAACCGTAATCGAGTTAATTTTAATATTATATATAATATAATTATAGAAAGCTTTTTGTCAAACAATCTCTCAAATCGTTCATCGAGCCGCCATGCCTT
>JAJRPK010000386.1 GCA_024280785.1 Gammaproteobacteria bacterium | reverse complement strand
TGTTGACCGAAGATATACGCTATATTATGCCGGCCAGAGTGAATAAGTTGGTTGACAATCGTTTGCGCGGTAAAGAAGAAATGATCAGTATCGAGAACGAGTTGGAGGGAGTGGAATCTATGGGTAGTCCAATTCGCGACGAAACCTACGCCCACTTATATCTTCGTGTAGAGCGTGCATACAAAGCTAATTCCTGGGCAGAGAATCCTCCCGCGCGAACAAGGCGAATTATTGGTAACGTAGAAATTTTAAAAGTGGAAACTAACGGCTTGTCAGTGAGCAGTAACTTCCTTATGTATTTTGCTAGACCGGGTAGCGAAAATTTTATTTACAGTGGGCAGCGCAACGACACTTTGATTCGTGATCTTTCAGGAGATACTGAGAGCTACAAGATAAGTCGCCGCGAAATCATTATGGATTATGCAAATATTGATGTTCCGACTTTAGGGTTGTTATTTTAGCGTTCGCACCGCTGGTCAAACGAATAATAGGGGCGGTAGTTTGATTCTTGGGGGAAAGGTCAGCATGAAGCACTTAGTTCTCTGCCTATAGGCAGGGAACTAAGTGCTTATCATTTTAGGATAAAAATTGATTTATCAATGTGCCTGGTATTAGGCCGCGAGTTCTACTCGGTTGCGACCCGCTTGTTTGGCTGAGTACAGGGCTTTGTCTGCCCGGTCGATAAGTTGCTCGGGATATTCCCCCTCTGCTCTTTGAGCGACACCAAACGAAGCAGTGACGTTGTCGATTACTTCGTCGGAGCCTTTCTTTTTTAACAGTAGCTTTTCAAGCATCGCCCGGACATTCTCTGCAATATCAAAGCCCTCGGAAGCTTCACCGGATATTAAAATAGCGAATTCTTCCCCGCCGTATCGAGCTGCGAGCGTATTTTCCGGGCATATTTTTGTGAGTACTTGGCCGACGCCTTGAAGGACTTTGTCGCCCATCAAATGTCCGTAGGTGTCGTTGAGATTTTTAAAGTGGTCTAAATCAACTAACACTAATGTGGCGGGCTCATCACTTTGAACAAGCTGCACTAACTTTTTATCAAATGCACGCCGATTGCCAATTTGCGTTAGTGCGTCGATGTAGACATCTTTTTCTTTTTCGATTAATTGCTTCTTTAATGCAGATATCTCTGCCTCTGCTGCTTGCAATTGTTGCTGGAAATTATTGGTAAACACGCTAGCAATTTTGGTGTTTTCAATGAGGTCTTTTACAGTTTCTTCTATTTCTTTAGGGCTTGATTCCGCGATTAGTGTGTTGAGGCTTTGTTCAAGGCTGCGACCAAATTCTTTGGCGCCCGATTGAGTTTTTTGCACGTCTCCAGATAAGTCGTCAATAACACTCGATAAAGAGTCTTGTAAATGCTGCTGTAAGTCTGTTTCTTCTTTAATTACGTGTCGCTCGAAAAGCATGCGAGTTGTATTTTCGGGACAGGTGCCTTCTTTGGCGATGGTTTCATCCAGTTTTTGCTTTAATAGGTAGTCACGATTAGATACATAGCTGTACCACAAAGCAAAATTACAAGGGTTGGGTGGAATCTGGTTTTTAATCATTATCGGCAACGCTTGTTTCACGTATCGAGATGCGAGGATTATATCTTCGGGAAATTCTAATGCCACAGTTACTACTCCTACTCAGGATTGGGGTTTATTCTTGACGTAGTTTTAAAAACGCTAACGGTTAGTTATAAGCCCAAAGGTTTATGACTATCAATTTCCCATTTATTATTCATGAATAGAATTGAAAACATTCACGCCGCTGTTATTAAAGTCTAGACGATTTTTTTTGTACTGCATGACATGTTTGGGTGGAAATACGATGGGTTATTGTGGAGTAAACTGTTGAAATAAAAGGAAAACTACTTCTTTAGAATTCTGGATAGAATGTAAAATATTTGCATCAGAACCGCCCAAAAAAATGCTATGGCCATAACGGCTAGTATTGCGGCGGCGGTTATTTCTTGCTTTAGTGATGGGGGGATATTGGACTCAGACCAATAAACCATACTGTAACTGATAAAAAAAATCAGGGTGCTAATCGAAAACTGTTTTAATCGTCGAATATCGTCATGCATAAGAGCGCGCATGAATACGATAACTCGGGAGCGTTTTGGCTTCATAGTAAGCAACTCGAATAGGCTTTTACTCTTAAGCGGATAATAACTGGCTCATAATTAATCGATAGATACGGCTTAGCTGGTCAAGTTCGTTGGCGCAAACTTCTTCATTGATGCGGTGGATTGTTTTATTGACGGGCCCCAATTCAATGACTTGAGCACCTGTAGGCGCAATAAATCGCCCGTCAGAGGTCCCGCCCGCGGTGCTTAGTTCAGATTGAATGGCAGTAACTTCGGCAATGGCTACTTGTGCAGCGGTTAGCAGATCTCCCGGTTTTGTTAGAAAAGGGTGGCCGCTAAGTTGCCAATCTATTTCATGGTCAATGCTGTGTTTGATTAAAATATCGATAAAACGTTGTTTGATTTCGTTCACGCTTAACTCGGTAGAAAATCTAAAGTTAGCAGTGACCTCTAGCTTTCCTGGTATAACATTGCTTGCCCCTGTGCCGGCATTGATATTGGACACCTGAAAACTGGTGG